>JBDSBT010000229.1:0-9019 GCA_039921425.1 Gemmatimonadaceae bacterium
CAGATCATCTTCACGTGGGATCCGTACTCCAATCCGATCATCTCGGATGTGGAAGGCGCTATTCGATTCGTGGACCTCGTTGGCGAGGAGTCGTTGTCCGAGGAGCTCGACGAGCTCACCGGTCTGCGCCAGACCGTGGTTATCGAAGACCGCGAGAAGAAGCTGCATCCGCACATCGAGATTTGGGAGACAAAGGGCGCGAAGGAAAAGCGTCTGCGCGACTTCGTCATGCCGGTGGGCGCACAGCTCACCGTTCATGACGGACAGCGAATCGGCGCCGGTACCATTCTCGCCAAGGTCAGCCGCGAGGCGTACAAGACGCGCGACATCACCGGTGGTCTGCCCCGTGTTGCCGAGTTGTTCGAGGCCCGCAAGCCGAAGGATCCGGCGACGGTGTCGGAGATCGACGGTGTCGTTCGGTTTGGCGACATCAAGCGCGGCAAGCGCGAGATCTTTGTTCGTCCGACAAAGGATGTGCCGAGTGGTACTGGGTCGACGACATTCGTCCCGGACGATTCAGCCGAGGAGCACACGTATGAGGTTGGGGCCGGCAAGCACCTTCGAGTGCACGAGGGAGATCGCGTGCGTGCCGGAGACAGGCTGTCGGAAGGTCCGGTCAATCCGCACGATATTTTGCGGATCAAGGGCCCGCGCGCGGTGCAGGAGTATCTGCTTAACGAAGTGCAGGAGGTTTACCGCCTGCAGGGCGTGAAAATCAACGACAAGCACATTGGCGTTATCGTGAGACAGATGCTTCAGAAGGTTCGCGTTCTCGATTCCGGAGACACGCCGTTCCTCGAAGGCGAGCACGTAGACAAGCAGACGTTCCGCGACGCCAACGACAAGGCGAAGAAGAAGAAGGAAGTCGCTGCCGCTTCGGAGCCGCTCCTTCTCGGAATCACCAAGGCCAGTCTCACGACGCAGTCGTTCATCTCTGCGGCGAGCTTCCAGGAGACGACACGAGTTCTAACAGACGCCGCAATTCGGGGCGCGAGAGACGAGCTCATGGGGTTGAAGGAGAACATCATCATCGGTCACTTGATTCCCGCTGGAACTGGTATGTACCGTTACCAGGAAGTGGATATCGAAGGCGCACCGCAACCGCCGGAGCTGGAGATTCTGCCGGAGCCGAGCATTGCGGAGATTCTCGCGGAGCCGGATTTGGAAGACGTTCTTACTCCTCCGGCCACGGTCGGCGCGAAACCGTTTGGGGAAGACGAGGAGTAGGCTCGAAGTCTGATGGAAAAAAAAGGGAGAGCTTTGGCTCTCCCTTTTTTATCGGAACTTCCGGGAATACACAACATCGCCGGTGGTATCAGTCGCTCTGGGTGAAGCGAGGTTCAGCGGCCCTCACCAGAACGTCTACCGACAGCAGACCCGGCCTCTGCGCGTAGTTTATTGTCGTGACGATCAATTGTGTAAGAAAAAACCGATAGGTTGCGGCGAGGTCTTTTCATGCGGCCCAAACCGAGAGCACCTTTGTGCTAAAAGTCAGCAACCTGGGTAGGACGCCGTGGCGTCGGCATGTCCTGCTGCTCTCGCTCCTGTTGCTCCCCGCGTGCCTGGATCTCGAGGCCCAGCAGCTGCCGATCAAGCCTTACGCCACTGCCGACGGGCTGGCTCACAACCGCGTCAACAGCATCGTCAAAGATTCGCACGGTTTTTTATGGTTCTGCACCGCCGGCGGTCTTTCGCGCTTTGATGGCTATTCGTTTCTCAACTTCGGCACCGAGCAGGGGCTTCCGAATTCGTCGGTCAACGATATTCTGGAAACGCGCTCTGGCGAGTACTGGGTGGCGACCGAGGGCGGGCTGGTTCGCTTTGATCCGAATGGCAGGCCAGATCGCCGAGTCGTCTATGAGAACGCGGCGCTCAGGCCGGCCCCGATGTTCACAGTCGTTGCGCCCGACAACGAAGACAAACAGGCTAGAGCTATCACCGTCCTGCTCGAAGGGCGGGACGGCTCCATCTGGACCGGGACGAACGCGGGACTCTACCGTCTGGAGCACGCGAATGGCCGCCGTTTGTTGCGGCCGGTCGATGTCCACATTCCGAACGACTTCTCCGGGCAACGCATCATCGCGGATCTGCTGGAAGATGCGCGCGGCTCGCTGTGGATTGCGGCTCCGAGCGGCCTGTATCGTCGCTGGCCGGACGGAAGCGCGGCGCGGTACACCAGGCGCAATGGCCTGCCGGGCGATTACGTCGAGGACCTATTCGAGGATCACGAGGGGAGGTTATGGGCCGGGACACGAACCCACGGCTTCTTCCGTTTCAGCGTTGATGCCACTCCTCGCGCGCCGGTCGTCGATCTCAGGTTCATGCACGCGCCGTCGTCCCCAAACGACCTGCCGTCCACGACCTCATGGGTCTATCAACTTTTCGAGACATCCGACCACCGGTTCTGGGTCGCGACGGCGAAAGGCCTGGTAGAGTTCTTCCGCGAATCGGATGAACAGCACCGCTTTCGTTCCTACTCCGTAAGGAATGGCCTGACAGATGGCGACATCACGTCGGTCAACGAAGACCTCAGCGGCAATCTGTGGTTGGGAACGTCCAACTCGGGGGTAATGAAGTTGACGCGCGGCGGTTTCAGCACCTACGACCGGCAGGAAGGGATCAAGTCGCTCAATGCCATCTTCGAAGACCGGGCCGGTATCCTGTGTTTCAGAGGCAACCTTTTCGGTGACGCATCGGGTGCCACCGTGTTCGACGGAGCAAAGCTGGACATGTTGGGTGGCGACCAAGCCGCCTGGTGGGCACGGCTGGGCTGTCTGGATGGCCAGCGTTTCGACTGGTTTTTCCCTCCCGCTTTGGCGAAGGGTTTCGGCTGGGTCATGGAGGATGTCACGCTCCAGGCGCGTAACGGCGAGTGGTGGGTGGGCACAGGGCGAGGGCTTTTCCGATTTCCCGCTGCCGATCGCCTCGCGCAGCTCAGGACGGCGCGACCGCTTGCCGTGTACACGGCGAAGAACGGGCTGGCACTGCCGGAGGTGTTCCGCCTGTTTGAAGACTCGCGCGAAAATATCTGGGTCTCGACCATTGATGCAGCTACGAACGGTCTCGCCCGCTGGGACCCTCCTGACGGACGCATTCACGACCTGGCCGACGCACCTGGCCTGCCGCCGCTCAAGGATGAGCTGCCGAGGTCGTTTGGCGAAGACCGCTCCGGCAACGTCTGGATTGGTTTCACTGACATCCTGGTCCGCTTCGCTGGGGGCAGCTTCAAATCGTTCGCCACGAGCGATGGTCTGCCGCCAGGCAGGATCAGGAACATCTACGTCGATCACTCTGGCCGGCTCTGGCTCGCATCCGATGGAGGGGGACTCGTCCGCGTGGACAACCCAGGCGGCGAGCGACCCACGTTCGTCAGCTACACGACCGCCCAGGGTCTGTCGAGCAACAACCCTCGCGTGATCGTCGAGGACGTCAGCGGCCGCCTCTACATTGGCGGCGGGCACGGTCTCGACCGGTTCGATCCAGTGACGGGGCGCGTCAAGCATTTCACCACAGCTGACGGTCTCGCGCCCGGGATTGTTGTGGCCGCCTTCCGCGATCGCAATGGCGTGCTCTGGTTCGGTATGTCGAGCGGCTTGGCACGGCTAGCACCCGCGATCGATAAGCCGCCAGCAGCGCCGCCGGTGTTCGTCACCGGGTTGCGCGTCGCAGGCCTGACGCGGGCCGTCTCCGCCGTCGGAGAACGAAAGATGTCGCTTCCCGATCTCGCACCAGATCAGAACCAGCTACAGATTGATTTCGTCGGCCTTGGCTTCGGGCTGGGTGACGTGCTGAGTTACCAGTACAAACTCGAAGGCGCCGATGCGGATTGGAGCGCGCTCGGCGAGCAGCGGACGGTCACGTATGCGAGTCTGGCGCCGGGTGGGTACAGGTTTGTCGTCCGCGCGATGAACTCCGACGGCGTAGTGAGTAATCCTCCTGCATCGATTGCCTTCAAAATCCTGCGTCCTTATTGGCTGCGCTGGTGGTTCCTGGCATTGGCCGCGATTGCGCTGACTTTCCTCGCAATTGCGCTCTATCGTTATCGCGTGACGCGCCTACTGGAGATGGCCAATCTACGCACGCACATAGCTACCGATCTGCACGACGATATCGGCGCAAATCTCACGCGCATCGCTTTGTTGAGCGAGGCCGCGCAACAGGCGCGCGATGCCGATCGCGATTTCGCGGCCGCCGCACCTCTCGCGTCCATCGCTCGCATTGCGCGGGAGTCGGTAATCTCTATGAGCGACATCGTGTGGGCCATCAATCCGAAACGTGAAAGCCTGCTCGATCTCGTCCGCAGGATGCGACAGCACGCTGATGAGATTTTCACGCAGCGCGACATCGAGCTGCGCTTCGACGCACCCGACCCCAGGGAGAGCTTCACGGTCGGAATGGACGTTCGGCGTGATCTTCTCCTTATGTTCAAGGAAGCAGTCAGCAACGCCGCGCGGCATTCTCAGTGTTCCCTCGTGGAGATTGACCTTTGCATCGTTGGAAGTTCGGGACTCATCCTGACCGTAGTGGACAACGGCGTCGGCTTCGATCAGTCAATCGAGAGTGAAGGCCAGGGCATCGCAAGCCTGCAACGACGTGCTCAAAGACTCAACGGGACGCTCGACATCATATCGCGGAAAGGCGTGGGGACGACTGTCCGATTCAGCACATCGCGAAATGACGCGTCGAAAAAGTCGGGTCGCCCATCGTCCTACCTGAATAAGTAGGTGACCGCAGCTTGTTTTCTGAAGTAGTAATGCCGGGATCATTGATGATTCCCACTGACTTCCAATGAAAGGGGATAAAACGCCGCCGGAAAGCGAACTGTCTGGCGTCCCCGTACGCGTGGTAATCATTGAGGATCTTCGCGAAGTCCGCGAAGGCCTCGCGATGATGATTGGCGGCGCGAACGGGTTCGAGTGTGCGAGCAGCTATCGCACTATGGAGGAGGCACTCCATGGTATGCCAGCCATCGGACCGGACGTCATCCTGACGGACATCGGTTTACCGGGCATGGATGGTGTCGAAGGCACGCGCATAATGCGGGAGCGTTTTCCCGAGGTTCCCATCCTGGCGCTGACCGTATATGACGACGATGAGAACGTGTTCAATGCGATTTGCGCCGGGGCTTCGGGCTATCTGCTAAAGAACACGACGCCCGTCCGGCTGCTGGAATCTCTGAGAGAAGTCGTGGATGGCGGGGCGCCGATGTCGCCGGAAATCGCACGCCGTGTCGTGAAGCTGTTCCGTCAGTTTCGTCCGCCCGAGCGCGCCGAGTGCCATTTGACGCCGCAGGAAACTGAGCTGCTCAAGCTCATGGTCGAGGGACATCACTACAAGACGGCCGCACGCGAGTTGGGAATTTCCACCAACACCGTCTCGTTCCATTTAAAGCACGTCTACGAAAAGCTTCAGGTTCACTCCAAGACCGAAGCCGTGGCCAAGGCCCTGCGCGAACGCCTCATCTGACCAAGCCGTAAAGGCGATCCTACGTATCTACGTGGCTGCTCAGCCACACAATTCCGTGATACACATACAGCTCACTAAGGCGAGCTGTCACATCACTATGGTCGGGATGTCGCGTTCGCCGAAAACGGCTCACCTCTCACCGGGATACGCCATGGCTCGTACACAATTCGTCACTCTCCTTGCTGCGACCATCGTCATCCAGGCGTGCAGCCGGGACGGAGACGGCATCATCGAGCCGCCGCGCGGCGACACTGGCAACTACAGCCTCTCAGGACCAGGGACGTTCTCGGTCCTTCAAGGCGGCGGAGGGGAATCGAAGATCTCCATCGTGCGCGCTGGCGGATTCGCCGGCGCGGTTGCGCTTACAGTCACAGGCATGCCCGCCGGAATCGCCGCGAGGATAGAGCCGGCTATCACCGCGGGAACGATGGCGACCCTCGTCGTGGCGACGGAAGCCGGAGTGGCGACAGGTAGCGTCACGGTGACAATCACCGGCACTGCGGCCGGTCGGACCGATCAGACAACAACAGCGACAGTCGCGATTGCGCCCGACATCGGCGGCAAAGGAAACGTCACGGTCGATTTTTCCACCTGTGAAAACAAGCCGCTGTGGTTTGCTTTTCAGGACGGAACGGGAGCGTGGACGCAGATCCTCGGATCGGCTGGTGTCTACCGTTTCAACATTGCATCGGCCAAAGGCGGCTATGCGACCGCCTCGCAATACCAGACCAGCATTTCGTTCGCGACGCAGGCTGAACTGACGGCCACTCCTATAGCGCCCTGCGGCTTGCCCCTGCCTGCAACCAAGACGGTGTCGGGAACAGTTACAGGGCTTGACCTCAACGACGTTGCTTGGGTGGGAATGGGTGGGTTTGTGGAACCGGAGGGCGCCCCGGTAACGACGAACTTCATCCTGACCGGCATACCGGATGGCAATCAGGACCTCATTGCGTACCGCAGCAATACAGCGGCTGTTGGAACCAACGAGCGCGCGGTGATTCGGCGCGACCAGAACATCGCGAACAACGGAAAGCTGGATAATATCGATTTCAATGCGGCGGAGTCCTTCCGCCCCGCGACGGCCACTGTCGCGGTTACGGGCGTTGGTGGATCCGATCCGGTCGGTCACTACATGGTGTACTACTCCGGCGCGGGCTGCTCATACTACGACCTGTATTCTCAGCCGCGCAGCAGTGCAAATTTTACAATGCGGGGCATCCCGGCTGTTCAGCAACGACAGACGGACTTTCATCAAATAACGTTGTTTGAGCAAGGCGCGATTTCTACTCGCTATGTCTCCGAGTCATTCCAGACAATGGCAAGCAGGAACATTGCGCTTCCCGCTGCGCTTCCGGCCCCGACGATCACGGCACCGCTTGGCGGGCACAAGCGTGTACAAGCGGTGCTGACACTTCCATCAGAGTACCAGGGCTCACTGTATCTCTATTTCTTCGAACAAGGCGGAACGGCTGCTTCGATAACCGCCTCGTTCGGATGGCTCGGCGGCGCGACGGTGTCGTTGACCTCCCCCGACTTCAGCGGGGTGACAGGCTGGCGGAGTTTTTTCCTGCCGGCATCGGGTGCCAAAGTCCGGTGGTATTTCAGCGCGACGGGCGCGAACAGTGCGGCGGCCAGCGGCCCGTGTGCCGAGGATGCTCGATTCGTCGGCGCGTCCGTGAACGGCGCGGCTCCAATATGAGCGGCCACGCGTTGATGAATCACAACCTCAACTGGCGGCGTTTACCGCCCAACATCGGGAGAACGGAATGAAAACCACGCCACGCTCTATTTGCCCGCGACACGCTCAAGCCATCGGCTTCGCGGCCGCCTCAATCGCCCTTGCCAGCGTTACCCTCTCCGGTTGCTCCGACTCGACGCGGCCGTTATCCGACAAGAGCGGCACCTTCTACGGACCAGTCACCTCAATGGCCGACGGTACCGGGCGCACGTATGTCATCGTCGACCGCGCCGGTGTGCCCACCGACATCGGCTTGGCGATCACCGAGGCGGCCCTCACGGGCCTGCCCGCCGCGAAGACGGAGTATGTATTCGCTCTCCCCGCTGAAGCCTCCGCGACGGCATACAAGCACGCGGCAATCAATTGGGAACCCGTCGGCCATGGGCCGACGCCGTACCTTGTCCAGCATTTCGACTTTCACTTCTACATGATTACCAACACGGAGCGGTTCGGAATTGTTCTTGGAGATTCCGCGCTCGCCGCCAAGATGAATCGGCAGCCAGCGGCGGCGTTCGTCCCTGCTGGTTACATCGTGGGAATGGCGGGTGTGGCGATGGGCATGCACTGGCGTGACCCGGAGGCACCGGAGCTCAAAGGCGGGCCGTTCACGAAGACTTTCATCTACGGCTCATACGACGGAACTTTCATCTTCGGCGAGCCGATGGTGGCAAAGTCCTACCTGGAAACGAAGCCGGTCGCGGTCGTGACGCCGGTGAAGCTCCCCGCTCAGTACGCGACGAGTGGATATCAGGCGACGTCGTACATCGTCGGGTGGGATGCCGGCACGAATGAGTATCGGATCAGCCTATCCGGCCTCGTCCTGCGCTAGTCACTGGCCAGTCACTGGCCAGTCACTCGAGTCTCACCAGGGCGGGCTATTTTGAATTGGACAGGCGTCCCCAGTTAGACAAGGTTTGAAAGGCGAAGGGCGTCCCGCTTGGTCAATCGCTGAAAACCGTAAGAATTGGCATATCCGATAGTCTGAGGGGGCGCGCGTTGAAGGAGTGTCTGCTCAACGAAGTACAGGAGGTTTACCGCCTGCAGCGCGTGAAGATTGCTTTCACCGTCCCGCCGCCTGAATCATGCTCTGATCTCTATTGCTTGATCTCCAATGGCCCTGCCGGGAGCAGGGCCGGTCCGCGGTTTTCTATTGGAATAAGACAGGAAGCCCCCTGCGCACGAGCTTCGACAATCTCTCTGCATCCCAGTTCGTAAGTCTCACGCATCCATGCGAATTCGCATATCCGATCGTCTCCGGCGACGACGTCCCATGAATACCGTAGTGCGGCTTCGAGAGACCCATCCACACCGTTCCAACTGGAGAGTTCGGCCCGGAGGCCAGTCGCGCCGTCGGCTTGTTGTCTGGAACCTCGGCAAACAGCGTCGGCTGGTAGTGAAACGGCGGATTCTGACTGATGCCTGTGACGTGGAAGTCGCCTGTTGGAGATGGGTCGTACCCGGCGCCCAGCGTTGACGGGAAGTGGTAAAGAACGCGACCGGCTGAATCGAGCGCGTGAGTCCAGAAGCCGGTTTTCGAAACGACAAGCTTTGCGACGTGATCGGTTGCTGGCGGTGACGAGTCCGCGACGTTCGGGACAACAAGCGACGTGCCGCTCGCCACCTTCGACAGATCGACGCCGGGATTCAACTGCTGCAGAAGTCTCGGTGTCGTGTGAAACGTTTCGGCAAGCTTTTCATCGACAGACTCAAAGCAAAGGCACTTGAGCTTCGCTTTCTCATAGACGTCGTCCGGAATCTTCGAGAAGGGACCTTTCACGTCGTCGGCGGTGACTGTGTAGCTGACAATTGTTGGAG
>JBDSBT010000230.1:0-4982 GCA_039921425.1 Gemmatimonadaceae bacterium
CGGACTGCTGGCACCTGGCTTCAGCTCTTTATCTGTCTCCTGAACCGTCCTCGTTAGCATTTCTCACGCTGGACGAGCCGCAGAAGAAAGTGGCAAAGCACCTCGGCTTCATTATTTGACTCAGTCAAGCTTCGCGATTCAGCTCGGCGTTTCATCATTGTCCTCGCAATGATCTGCCTGCTTCATGGCTGGCTGCTGGAAGGCTCCGGCAGCAATCTCTGGACACGGTCCATCATAACCGCTCTCTCCCGAAGTGGCGAAACAGTCCATCTCGTCTGCCAGGAGAACCATCCTTATCGCTACGACGTCATCGCCGAGGCGTACAGGTATCGGCTGACTGGTGAAGTGGAGATGAAGCTTCAGCGCGACACGCGCTATCCGGGCAAGTGCATCCTCCACCAGCCGGAAATCGGGGAGACGCTTCCCGTATTCGTGAAGGACAAATACGAAGAGTACGATCGTGTCGTCCCGATGATCGAGCTGCCCGACGACGAGATCGAGCAATACATCGAGCGCAACGTCGCAGTCGTCCGGAAGATCGTCGAAGAACATGACATCACTGCGATACACGCCAACCACGTAGTGCTCATGGCGGTAGTAGCACAGCGGGTGAGCAAGGAAACGGGCGTGCCATACGTTATCATGCCCCACGGAAGCGGCATCGAGTACGCGGTAAAGAAGGACGATCGTTTTCGCCGATACGCATCGTCCGCGCTTTCCGATGCCGGCCGCATCTTCGTCATCGGCGCTGAAATGCGCGATCGGGTAGTCAGCGTTTTCAACGAGCTTCCCGGAATCGAATCGAAGTTCACCGAGCTGCACCTGGGCGTAGATGCATCGCAGTTCGAGCCTGTGGCTCGAGAGAATCGCCAGCAGAGCATCGATTCACTTGCGCGCTCTCTCACGAGTACACCGCGCGGGAAAACCGCGCTTCAATCCCGGACACTCGAGGAGACAGTTTCCGGAATATTGGACAGGAACGGGATGAAAGCTGCCATCGCCGACAACGCGCGCTACGATGGAAAGTCGCCTGATGCCGATGTTGAGGACAAGCTTCACTCTGTGGATTGGAGCCGCGATCCGGTACTTCTCTTCACCGGGAGAATCATCTCGCCCAAGGGAATTCAATGCGTAATCGCTGCGCTGCCGCTCATCCTCCAACAGGTACCGGATCTCCGTCTCATCATCGTTGGTCACGGGCCACTTCGCGAGCCATTGGAAGCCATGGTGCAGGGACTTCGAACCGGGGACAGAGCGCTCGTCCGCAACATCATCGCATGGGGTCGCTGGGTCGAGGGTGCCCCGGAAGGCGACGACTCGAGCGACGATATCATTGAACTGACGAGATTCTTCGACCGCCTCGCGCAACGGGGAGAGGAAGAGAAGTACTTCGAATCGGCTCAGGGATTGTTGAAGGCCGATACAGTCATTTTCACCGGGTACCTCACGCACCGGGAGCTTCGCTTTCTTTTTCCATGTTGCGATGTCGGAGTCTTCCCGTCGATAGTGAGGGAAGCTGGCCCGCTCGTCTTCCTCGAAGCCATCGCGTCCGGCACCTTCCCACTCGGCACCTACTTCGGCGGAATGGCCGCGAGCATCGACGCTGTGTCGGCCGATTTACCGGCCGAAGTTGGCGCCACGATGAA
This sequence comes from Gemmatimonadaceae bacterium, assembly GCA_039921425.1. GTDB lineage: Bacteria > Gemmatimonadota > Gemmatimonadetes > Gemmatimonadales > Gemmatimonadaceae > UBA4720. The sequence continues at coordinate 1,647 of JBDSBT010000230.1, forward strand.
GCTCGGACTGGCAGACACCGTGGATGATCTGGTGCGACAAGTCCCACGTGCGTTCGATCTTGGAACGAGTTACAGGAACGCATTGGCTTCGATCGCGCGGGAGCGTTACGACTGGGTGAGCGTAGCGGGCACGCTGCGAGAGGCACTGTACTCGCTTTGACTACTTCGTCGATTTGCGAGCGGTGGGACTTCAAACAATCCGAACATCAGTGTCGTTGAACGCAGGGTCCGTAATCGGGGGCTCGCTGCGCCGGAGCGCTGGGTCAACTATCCGTTGGCGTCCTCGCGCCTTGCTCAGCCCTTCGGCCATAGCAGGTCATGGATCGGAGGATAATTCTCCATCGCCTTGATGTCGAACTCCCTGTGCAGGAACGGCCCGAAACTCAGCCCCTCGGCGAACGCCTGCTGAAGAAGAGTATACGTCAACTCCCGATCACCAAGCGCAGCAGCAATCAGTGCGCGCTGGTACGCGGTCTTCGAGTTCTGTTTTCTCAGTCGCTCCATGTAATTTCTGGCGCCAGCAGTGTCGCCCAGATGCGCCGCAAGGCGGCCAAAAATTCCCAATCCTTCGTCGGGCTTCCACGCCAGTTTCCTGAGCCTATCGCGCGCTTCAGCATACCGACCCGCGTGAAACAGCGCGCTGAAAATGTTCTCCTCCCGATCATCCGTAAGCTCGGCGTTCGGGCGGCTCATGTACCACGCGACCGCACGGTTGGCGAGATCGTTCGACGCATCAAGAAATCCATGCGCCCGGTACTCGCGCGCCGCGAATACCATCAACGCTGCCGGAGTATCCTCAGCTCGCGAGGGGCGGCGCATTCGATCATTCATCAGGGCATTCACCTCAGCAACGCGTCCGAGTGCGGGAAGTACTTGCGCGTACTCGAAGTCGGTGGCCAACCCAAGCTGCTTTTCCCTTTCGACCGCAGCAAGCTCACTCTGGAGATCACCGGTCAGGTGCAACCCATCTGTCCGGATCCCCCACCCAAACTTCAGCTGACCATCTGGATCGGCCTTCTTCAAAGCCGCCAGAGCCTCATGCGGGCGGCTCGAAAAAATCGTGAAATCCGCCATCTGAATCAGCAGAAGCGGATCAGGCGCAAGTTCGACCGCTTGACGCCCAGCCTTGTATGCCGCATCCCACTCCTGACTCAACGCAGCCTGTCTCAGCTCGATGAGGGCCCGATCGACGGAAGTGAGGCGATCCCGCGCATCATACCGGATCTTGAAGACTGAAGACAATGTCTCCAGCAGTGGAAGAACAAACGTGGAATCCAGCTCTATAGCTCGCTGAAACTCCCTGTCGGCCACGTTGTCTCCATCGACCCCAGCCGTTCCGCCCATGCGTGGCAGATCCGCTTCAAGACCTGCGCGATAAGCGCGATACGCCTCATAGATTGGCGGCTCGGTGGCCTTGCGGGCCCAGTTCCTGATCAACGGATCGTTTAATGATGCAAGCGCGCCAAGTACGCGCGGACGGAGACGCTCGAGCCCGATACTCGGATTTGAAGCTGGAGCAGTAACCGGACTGAATGCGCGCACAACTCGCGACGTCCGTGCATCGAGCACCTCAGTCTGAATGCGCACGCTGTCTCCTTCCTTGTAGTAACTGCCGCGAACGATCAAGCCTGGCCTTGTCGCCTCCTTATCCACCGAAGCCGCTGCAACGACTTCGCCGACTCCAGTCTGCGCGATTCCCTGGCGAAGCAGGTCGGATGCAAGCTTCCCGATGGGATCGAGCGACGGATCGCGTGTCTGGTTGTCGAAATCGGAAACGATCACATGACGATCGTCGAAAACAACGGCGCGATCGCGTCGCGCAAACCACGCAATTCCTGCAACTGCAGCCAGTCCAAGAATGAATGCAGCAGCGATTGCGGGACGGCGCGACCGACCTGAATCCTGTTTCCCATAAGAAGCCGCCACATGCGGAGCCGTGGCGTGCGGTGTCATTGCGCCCGGCGTCGCAATCATCGAGAGCTGCTGTACCAGCTCATCTGCCGATTGCCACCGATCACCGGGCTTCTTCTCGAGGCAGCGCATAATGACGTTCGCCAGCGCAGATGGAACAGACGCGCGATGCGTCGTCACGTTGTCGGGAGTGCGTGTCACATGTGCAGCAAGAATCATCTGCGGCGATGAGCCTGTGAACGGAGGCGTTCCAGCGAGCAGCTCGTATCCGACTATGCCGAGCGCGTAGATGTCGGCGCGATGATCGGTGTTCGGGTCAGCCGCAGCCTGCTCGGGCGCCATGTAAGTCGGAGTTCCAAGAGCAACCCCGGCCGAGGTTACGTTGGACCCCGAGGTCGCTTCGCTGACTGCTTTCGCTACGCCGAAGTCAGTGACGACTGCGAAATTACCGTTGAGGAGAATGTTGTCAGGCTTGATGTCTCGATGAACGACGCCATGAGCGTGCGCATATGCGAGGGCCGCCGCGGTGTCACGCAGAATCCAGGCGACGTCACTGACAGGAAACTCGCCGCTTCGAACGAGGCGCGACCGCAGCGACTCTCCCTCGATCAACGGCATCACGTAGTAAAGAAGATCCCCTTTCGAGCCCGCAGTCAGAAGCGGAACGATGTGCGGATGCTGCAGCGATGCCGCGAGCTGAATCTCGCGCCTGAACCTCGCGACGTTCACGGCTGCGACTGTCTCGGGTGGAAGAACCTTGATGACCACCTTCCGCCCAAGGTCAATCTCCTCGGCCACGAACACCCGCGACATGCCGCCCGTGAGCTCGCGCTCCAGCCGGTAAGTATCGCCGAGTAGGTCCTGTAATTGATCGAAAAGCTCAGTCATCGTGTCGGGTTCAAGGCAACGCTAATGTAGCAAACCAGCTCAGCGCGCGGGCCGGCCCCCTGTCGGGCCGGTGAACCCCCTTCCTTCCAGCCCCGCTTTCCGGAGAATTGCCGCGAATCGAACGCTCTGACGAATGGGGTCCAAAACGCGCTCGGTAAAGAACATCGCATGCGGAACTATTTCCTGGCGCGCGAAACCTTCCTCTATTTCAGACAAGGCTTTGGCCGTATCCGGAACCGCTAGATACGCATACGCGCGCATTGTGTGAACAAGCCAGGTTGTGTCGGGCATCTCATCGAGTTTTTTCCTGATTGCACGGGCGCGAGCCGTGTCGCCTGTTTTTTCGAAGACATACGCCGTCATTCCAGTAAACGGGAAAGGCGTATCAATCCCCCCGGCAATCGCGCGCGCATCATCCAGCCGTCCTATGGCAATCCGGTCAAAAGCCAGAAAGGTTCGCGCTGTCCCCAGATTGGGGTCGAGCTCGCGTGCACGCTTGCTTTCCTCCCACGCCGCCACATGATGGCCGGAAAACGA
>JBDSBT010000231.1:0-4895 GCA_039921425.1 Gemmatimonadaceae bacterium
GGCGATGCAGTCGGTGGCGCCTTCGCTCGGGCTTGCTGGCGTCTAACCGACAACTGAACTACGGCGGGGCCGAACTTCTGCTTGCTGCGGGCGAGATGAATTTCGTGGTCGTCGGTACATGGCTGCCAACTGAGTGACTGACGTTCCGGATCGACGTCGCGCAGTTCGGAGGGAGGGAGTTGCCGTCTCGCCTTTTTCAACGTCCGCAGCAGCGAGGAGACCGGCGTAGTGGAGCCCGAGCGTTCTGGAAGAACGCGAGCAGCTCAGCCGGGCTCCGGAGACTGCGAGGATGAGTTGTAAAAAGGCGAGTCGGCAGCGACCGACCGACAAAGATGCCGGCGAAAAAGACAACGGCGGCAAAAGCCGCCGCCGTTGTTCGGTACCCCGGTATTCCGTAGCCCCGTAGCCCCGTAGCCCCGTAGCCCCGTAGCCCCGTAGCCCCGTAGCCCCGTAGCCCCGTAGCCCCGTAGCCCCGTAGCGGAGCTAGTCCATCACAAACTCACGCCGAAACGCCACGTCGAACGAGAACGTCTTTCGCTTCGTCTTCGCCTCCATCACTGTCGCAATGCGCTCGAGCCGCGCAGGTATCTCCATGATTTTTTCCTGCGCCTTTCGTCCCACGTCATTGAGCCCGTCGAGCTTGTCGATCGCCCAGAACTTGATCTGCTCCTCGACAATCTTCATGTAGTCGCGCGGACCATAAATGCCTGCTCTCCTGACCACATCGGCCAGCTCACGGAAATGCGGCATGTTCACGCCAGGCATGTCGATCGCCGGCATCACCTTCGCCGCCGATTCCAGCGCCTGGTTCGGATCCCTGGCAAGCACTTCCTTGAATACGGTGCGATAGAACGTGTAGTGCCTCGCCTCTTCCTTGGCGACGTTGGCCAGCACCGCTCCAATCAGCGGCTCGAACTCCGACGCCAGCTTGCCCGTGTTCGAATGCGAGACCTGCGTGGCACGCTCCTGGAGCGACGTGTACACGAATACTCGATACGGATCGCGGTCCCAATCGGGCGCGAACCCGGCACGGAGATAGTCAAACTGCATTTTCTCGATGACCAGCCGGTCGAAGACCTGCGCATCTCTCGTGTAGTCATGCAGAATCAGACCATGCCGGTCCTCTTCCGCCGTCCAGAGATTCGTCCAATGCTGCCAGTGACTCTCGTTGCCGAGATACACGGCAAGAATTCGGTGGAAATGTGGCAGACCTTCTTCAGTCAGAAGGTTGAGCGCGAGCGCAACACGCGCCGACGGACTGATTCCTTCAGCGCGCTTGCGGAGCGCCCTGATGTGTTCGTCTGGATCGGTATCCGGAGCCGGGTCAAGAATCTCCGACGGAAACCAGAGAACTCGCTTCGCTTCATGCTGCACCATGAGCTCGGCGACCACTCCCTCGAGGTCAGCAAGAACTTCGATTTTCGACAGCATTTCGGCGTCCGCAGTGTTCAATGTCACGTCGTCGTTCGGGGCTTGAGTTCAGGCACTTATTGCCACGTGCCGTTCCCACAGGAAACAGCCGTCAGATAACATATCGCGCACAGAGGAAATTGCATTAACCGCGCCCAGATCAGGGTCAGGACTTCCCCGCAGCGGGGTATTTGTCCCCGCTCCTGGCGGCAAGAGATTTCAGATAGCTGTCCAAAGTTGCCGTATGCCCCAGTACGAACCTGGACACAAACCTGAAAAACGGATTGTAAACTTCGCCATTCTCCGTAATCGTGATCCGGCTTCCGGTGCCCTCGGGCATAATGCGATAGTCCCAGCTGCCACCGAATGGAATTCCCTTGTCCGTTATAAATGTTACGAGATGAGAGGGCGCGTCGGATGTAGTTGCCTCAAACGCCAGCTTGCTTCCCTTCGGCGAGATCTCGCGCCATGCGACCTTTCCCCCGCCGCTGGTAAGCATCTCGACGGACGAAACATCCGATCTCCAGGTCGGATACGCTGCAACGTCGCTAATCGCCGACCAGACCCGCTCGGGAGGCGCCGAGAGGTGGGCCGACCGCTGAGCAACGTGACTCTGGGGAAGCGCCATGCCGACGATGGTGACTCCGAGAACGATTGCTGCAATCGCAAGGACGACAATGAGAAGCCACTTCATTGAGGCTCCGCCTTCAAACGATTGGTGCGGATTCTGCCGCCAGCTCTGTCACTTCGTCAAGGGTTTTCTCGATCTGCCTGCGGTGTCGCTCCTCATGCTGCGCGACAAACAGTGCCCACTGATAGACATTGATCTCACCCGCCACCGGATGCGGTCGCTTCACTTGAGACAGGTCTAGGCCGTCGCCACTCAACAGGGCCTCTTTCATCGCCACTCTCGAAGCGGTCAGCGCATTGAGCGATTCGTCAATCGACTTCCCTTCTGGCGGAACCACTGACAATGGCGCCTGCATCTTGAATGTGCCCTCGGCCAACCCATAGCGGTCGAGTGATGCCATGATCGAATCGTCAGCGATTTCACTTCCGACACCGTTGGCTTTCGCCCACTCCACCGACCTGCCGATCAGTCGAGAGACTCCTGCCTCGACCACCACGAGGTGGGCCATGTTATCTTCGGCCGACCAGGTGTCGCCACGAGGCCTGATGCCGGCAAACGATGGGCTGATTCGCCGTGCCGTAACTTCAAGGCGGCTTCGCGTATCATCCATGTAGGCAATCAGCTCAGCCAGTCGCTGTCTCATTTTCACTAATTCGCTTTTCGATTATCGACAGAATCTCCGACACGATTGTCGCGCCGTGATCGCGTGCATACCACGTACGGATATGACGATACCTGTCGGGCTTGGGAAGAGCGAGACCTTCCTCGATCACCCATTTCTGTAACTCGCGCGGGCGCGGCCCCCACCATCCGATCTCATTGAAATCCTCATCGTACACGATCACCACAGGGATGGATTTCGACTTACCCGTAAGATGCGCGTTCATCAAATCGGGATTGGCATCGCGTCCGAGCACTCGTAGCTCGATTCCGGGATGAGAATCAGCGAGCCTGGCGACGTACGGAAGAATGTTCACCGAATCGCCGCACCAGTCCTCGTTCAGGACGAGAAGGTGCCAATGCCCCCTGGTATTCTTCAGCCTCGCGGCAACGTCGGCCGAGACCGACGCCTTCTTGTACAGGGCTTCCCATAACACGGCGTTGTCTTTCGGCCGCCCGATAACTTCGGCGAATGCCGCTCCTTCGTAGAACCGCTCGCGAAGCGTCGGTACCGCGGTATCATCCACGTCGCATGTCCACGTGCCAGATGTCGTCTTCGAGAAATGGCTCCGTGACGCGGCGAAACCCGAAGCCCTCGTAGAAGCGTTCGAGATACATCTGCGCCGCGATGCGTATCTCGGTGCCCCACCCTCTCTCATCAATCAGCCGAATCCCTTCGATCATCAGCGCCTGGCCGAGACCCCTGCCGCGAACGTCCGGGTGAGTCGACACCCTTCCAATCGACGCCTCCGCGTATTTCACGCGGGGCGGAAAAATTCGCGCATAAGCCACCAGTCGCTGCCAATCGTCGCCCTTCTTCCAACCGAGCACGTGATGCGCCTTGGCATCGACTCCATCGGCATCGAGATATGGACAGTTCTGCTCGACTACAAAGACCTTCTGCCTAAGAGCCATCGCGGCATACAGATCGCTCGGCGTAAGCTCCTCGAACGGAGTGCATTGCCAGGTGATTGCCGGAGCGCATGTGACGAAAGGCTGGATCATGTCTGGGAAATTGTGGGCACCTGCGTCAATATACCGCAGGCGATAAACATCAGGGTCTTACGGCGTGGTTCAGACGGCAGAATATTCCCTGCCGTTAGGCAACCTCCATATCGACGTGCCGATCATGATGCAAAACCGTGCCCTCAGTCAGTTGCTTGCAATATTCTTCGCCTCTCTGGCACTGCCTGGATGCGCGATCAGCGGAGTACGGAACAGCACCGCCGCCGCCAATCCGTCGGCGGTTGGTGAGCCGCTCGACCTGACTATGGGACTGTACCGCGATCCAGCCCTTGCCTCGCTCCTCGCTGAGATTTCGGCCTCCCAGATTCGCGAAACGGATTCAGCCCTTGTGACCTTCGGCACTCGTCATACGATGGCCGATACACTGTCGGCAAAGCGAGGCATCGGTGCGGCGCGTCACTTTCTATTCGACAAGCTCAGGGAATACAGCAAGGCCTGCGGGGGTTGTCTGAGGGTAGAATACGACCCCGGTATGGTCGAAGTGACGCGCCATCCGCGGAAGCCGATGGTGAACGTCGTCAACATCCTCGCGTGGCTGCCCGGGCGTGACACGTCGCGCGTAATCGTGATCGGAGGACACTACGACTCCTGCGTCTGCAACATCGACAGGTTCGACTTCACCTCCGATGCACCCGGTGCGGATGACGATGGATCGGGTACCTCGGCCGTGGTCGAGCTTGCGCGGGTTTTCTCGCAGAAGTATCCGCGCGGCTTTCAAGCCACCATAATCTTCGCGCTCTACTCGGGCGAAGAGCTTGGGCTACTTGGATCGACCCACCTCGCAAAGCGCCTTCACGACTCGAACTACAAGGTCGCGATGGCCGTGACGAACGATATCGTCGGAAATGTCGTCGCCGATGACGGTCGAGTTGATTCGACGAGCGTCCGCATCTTCGGCGCCGAGCCGGACAACGGGCCGAGCCGTGAGCTTGCGCGATATGCGTGGGCGTCTGGGCAGCTCTACAATCCGGAGTTTATTGTGTTTCCAGTTTTTCGTCTCGATCGCATCTCGAGAGGCGGCGATCACTCGCCGTTCGTGACCTTCAAGGATCCCGGATTACGAATCACGGAGCGGCTCGAGAACTACAAGCGACAGCATCTTCCGGCCGACAGGCTCCAGGACGTCAACTTCGGCTACGTGGCTAACGTCGCGCGTCTCAACGCCGCG
>JBDSBT010000232.1:0-11530 GCA_039921425.1 Gemmatimonadaceae bacterium
CCGAGTGAGCGTGAGCTGCCCGACATCGGACTCGCTCGATTCGTCGATCCGGAGACCGGCGAGACGTATGAGATCGATACAAGCTCGCCACGCGTGCGCGCGGATTTCGAAAAACAGGTCAACGCTCAACGTGAGGCTCGGAAACATTTGCTGAGACGGCTCGCGATCGATGAAGTGCCGGTGCGCACCGATGGCAACTACATCGAGCCCCTGCTCAAGTTCTTCCGCTCGCGCGAGACTCAGGCCGGACGCCGCTGATGATCGCGCAGATTGTCGGCCTGCTCCTACAGTTAACGAGTCCGCCGGCCCCCGCAACAGTGCATCCCTCGACCGACGCGCCGCCAGATTTTCCGGTGCAGCTTGGTTCGCGCCTCACACCGGACACGGTAACTGTGGGGCAGCGGTTTGTTGCGTTGATCAAGATCCACGCACCGCCGGGCGCAACGATCGATTTTCCGGTGGAAAGCGACTCCGCCGCAAGGGCCACCGCGACAGCCACTCGGATGATTGGCAAGCCCGCCGTGCAGATCACGCGCGATTCAACAGGCGTCACGGGAACCGCAGCATACCGGCTCGCTGCGTGGGACGTTGGGCCGCAGCGGCTTGGCATCGGCGACATTGTCGTCAAGGTGAACGGCAAGGCTGGCTACGTCTCGTTGGCGAGGCGTAAGATTTTCGTCGCCTCGGTACTTCCTGCCGACTCGACGAGACAAGTTCCAAGACCTGCGCGCGGGCCGATCGACATCAGGCCGTTCGACTGGCTGCCGTGGCTGATTGCGCTGGCAGCGATCGTCATTGCGGGATTTCTCTGGCGCCTGTGGGTGTGGTGGCGCAATCGAAAGAACGCTCCGCTCGACCCGTTCAATGCGGCCGAGCGTGAGTTCGCGCGCATTGAAGCGATGGGACTCTTAAAGTCGGGAGAGTCGGAGCGACACGCCGCGTTGATGTCCGATGTGATGCGTGACTATCTCCGAGCGCGAGCGCCCGGCGTATCGCGTTCCCAGACTTCGTCCGAGCTTCTCGTGGCAGCCGACTGGATCCACAACGTTGCGAAGGGGCTCGGCGAGCTGTTGTGGCGCACTGATCTCGTGAAGTTTGCGGCGGCTCGCGTTGACCAGGACGAGGCGGAGAAGCTTGGGCTTTCCGCGCGGTCGGTAGTGCGCTCGGTAGAGTCGCATCTGGTCGACAAGGAAAGAGAAGAAGAGGAGCAGAAGGCGGCATGACGCTCCCAGGCATCGAGTTCCAGACACCGTTGGCACTCGCGCTTCTCATTTTTCTTCCGTTGTGGTGGCTGTGGCGGAGAAAGCGATCAGAGGACGCGATCGTGTTCTCGCGCACATCTGTGCTTGGCCGCGGTCCGCGCGCCGGACAGGGCGTTGCGCGGATGATTTTCTTTCTGCGCAACCTGGCCATCGTCGCGATGATCGTCGCACTCGCGCGGCCGCGAAGCGGGGCACACGTCGAGAATGTCACGAGCTCCGGGATAAACATCGTACTGGCACTCGATCTGTCGAGCTCGATGCTCGCGCAGGATTTCCAGCCGAACAACCGGTTGGAAGTCGCGAAGGCGCGCGCCAAGGAATTTGTTCGTGACCGCGAAAGCGATCGCATCGGCGTGGTTGCGTTTGCCGGCGAAGCTTTGACCCAGGTTCCGCTCACCACTGATCAGGCGGTGGTGCTTCAGGCGATCGACAATCTCGAAGCCGGCCAGCTCGAAGACGGGACGGCGATCGGGCTTGGTATTGCCACAGCAGCGAACCGACTTCGTGATGCACCCGGTCGCTCGCGGGTAATGATCGTCGTGACCGACGGCGTCAACAATCGCGGAAACATCGACCCGTTGTCGGCGGCAAAGGCGGCGGCCGTGTACGGAATCAAGATCTACTGAATTGGCGTCGGTACTGAAGGTGTCGCCCCGGTTCCCGTCGGTCGCGACGTGTTCGGACTTCGTTTCGAAAATCAAAAAGTCGAGATCGACGAAGCTCTTTTGCGGCAAATCGCTTCGCTTTCTGGCGGGCGCTACTTTCGAGCGCGCGATGGCGCGGCGCTGGGCCAGATATACTCGCAAATCGACCGGCTCGAGCGCGCGCCGGTTCAGACGAAGTCATACGTGAACTACACGGAGCTCTTTCGCTGGGCGTTGGGCCTGGCGATCGCAGCGCTTGTAGTCGAGCTCGCGTTGACCGCCTGGAAGGCACCGCTTCCATGATCGATCTCCGCTACTTCAGCTGGCCATGGGCATTGGCGCTAGTTGTCCTGCTTCCGCTGCTGGCGGGCGGACTGATCGTGCAGGCGCGCAGCGTTCGCGCCCGTCGGCTCGCGCATCTGGGGACACCCGAGATGATCGCGAGGCTTGCCCCAACCGCCGCGGCAACCTCGCGGTGGCAACCAATGCGCTTGTCACTCGCGGCGCTGCTCAGCGCCATAGCGTTCGCGGGTCCGCGGTGGGGAGTCGAACAGGCTGTCGTGAGGCAGGCAGGCATCGACGTCATCCTGGCGCTCGATGCGTCGTCGTCGATGCTTGCGCGTGACGAGGCGCCAAATCGGCTTGCGAAGATGAAGCAGGTGGTGGACAGAGTTCGAGAGCTCTCTCCCAACGATCGCTTTGCGCTCATCGCGTTCGCAGGCAAAAGCTACGTCCTCAGCCCCGTCACAGTCGATGCAACGGGGCTCAACCTGTTTATCGACAATCTCGATCCAACGGTCGTCGGTCAATCGGGTAGCTCGCTGGCAAGCGCGCTCCGCCAGGCAAACAATCTTCTTGCGCTTTCCAAGTCGGGTGCGGAGCGTGCAATCGTGTTAATGAGTGACGGCGAAGGCTTCGAGAATGTCGATGACGTTGTAACGGAAGCGCAGCGTTCGGCCTCGGCAGGCACGACGATCATCACCGTCGGATTTGGTACGGCCAACGGCGCAACGATTCCTGTCACCGAAAACGGAACAACCACAGACAAAAGGGACCAGCAGGGGAACGTCGTTGTGTCGAAGTACTCACCTGATCTGCTTCGCGTCGCTGCGGACGCAGGGAAGGGAATCTTCGTCGCGCCCACCGACCCCGATCGCGCCGCGACGGTTCGCCAGACGCTTGCCAGGCTTCGCACCGAGCAGCGGGCGATGTCGAAAGGAACGAATCTCGCGCAGAGGTTTCAGTATTTCCTTTTTCCTGCGCTCATGTTGCTGCTCCTCGACGCATTTCTAGCGACAAGAAGGGGACGCCGTCGCGAATTCTCGGCTGTTGGGACGACGGCGTCGGTGCTATTGATCGGAGTGTTCATGAACGGTTGCTCGACGGGCAGTGTTCGCGACAAGGACGCCGCTCGTCTGTACAATGCGGCGACCTCGATGATGGCAAAACCTGACTCCATCAAGACGGCTTTACCTGTTCTCAAGAAGGCGGCATTGAGTCCTGATTCGGAAGTCCAGTATCGATCCGGATTTAACGCAGGGCTGATTCACTTGCGCGAGGGGCTCGCGATCAAGGGTGATTCTGCGGCCGAGCCGCTCGATAGTGCGCTTGCGGTTTACAAGCGTGTGCTCACACTTCGTCCTGATGACGGAGACGCGAAGTGGAATTATGAGCTCGCACTTCGAAAACAGAAAAACGGGGGTAAAGGAGGTGGCGGTGGTGGTGGCGGCTCGTCCAATCCGCAGCCGCAGCCGCAACCGGGCGGTTCCACGAACAATTCCCCACAGCCTCGCCCGATTCCGGGCATGAATGAAGCGAAGGCAGAACAGATACTGAACGCGATGGAACAGCAGGAGCAGGACGTACAGGGACGGAAACAGCGGCGCAGTGTCCCGACTCCGCCGCCTAACGGCAGGGACTGGTAGCTTGCCCGTCATCGCGGTGCTCCCGAGCGCTGTCGCGGATCAGATAGCCGCCGGCGAAGTCGTCGAGCGTCCCGCATCGGTCGTGAAGGAGCTCGTGGAAAATTCTCTTGATGCCGGTGCAACGAGCGTTGACGTCACCGTCGAGGAAGGCGGCCACAAGCTGATCCGCGTTGCCGACGACGGGTGCGGAATTGATCGCGACGACGTAAAAACCGCACTACTTCGTCACGGAACTTCGAAGATCAGGATCGCATCCGATCTCGTGGGTGTCTCGAGCTTCGGCTTCAGGGGTGAAGCTCTTCCTGCTATCGCATCGATCTCCCGGTTTCACATGGAGACAAGTTCCGCCGATGGTGAAGGAACTGCTCTGGCAGCAACCGGCGGCGCAGTGGCCGGCCTCGAGCCCGCGACTCGACGGCGGGGCACTACAGTTTCGGTCGAGCAGCTTTTTTTCAACGTTCCCGCGCGCAAGAAGTTTCTCCGTAGCGCTCGTTCGGAATGGCGGGCGATCGTCGATTCATTCGGAAGCATCGCCCTCACACGCCCCGACGTTCGCTTCAACCTTGTTCACGATAGTAAAAAGGCACTGACTCTTCCTCCCGTTTCGTCGCTTCGCGCTCGCGTTAGTGGGATCTGGGGCGGCAAGTATGCCGGCGCGCTGCTCGACGTCGATGACGTCGCGGGAACTGTTCACACGAGCGGACTAGTCGAGCGCCCGGCAGACGTTGGTACCGCGACACGGCGAGTGTTCATCTCTATCAACGGTCGCGCCATTCGTGACATGGGAATTGTTCGCGCCGCCGAAGCCGCATATCGATCTACGATCACCGCCGGACTCAGGCCGTCGATATTTCTCAATATCACGCTGCCCGCGAGCTCCGTAGATGTGAACGTTCATCCCGCCAAGGCGGAAGTACGTTTCGTCGATCGCTGGCCGCTCGAGCGCGCAGTTGAAACAGCGGTCCGCCGGGCGCTGGGCACGTTCGACGCGTCGGCAGTGATGGGCGGACGATTTTTCTCCGGAACGCGATTCGTCCAGAATGACTTTCTGAGCGGGAAGGTTGATCAATCCGCAGTCTTGTCTCCTTCGCGACCCGCTGACGGCTTGTTCGCTGGAGAGAATGTCCAAGCAGGCGAAGGCGCTGACGTTACGGATGGCAGCGAGCTACCGGAGACTCCTCATCCGGCAGCAGAGATCCCCGAGCTGTTTCAATTCCGGCGGACGTACATCGCATTCGAGCACGACGAAGGTCTCGTTCTCATCGACCAGCACTCGGCTCATGAGCGCGTGTTGTATGAGGAGTTCATGAACTCGCTCGAAAGCGGTAAGGCTCCGGCACAGCGTCTGCTTTTGCCGATAACATTGCATCTCGGACCCGCCGAAGGCGACGCCTTTGAATCGAACCGCGAATACCTCGAGAAACTCGGGTTTGAGATCGAGGGATTTGGCGGTAACACACTGATCGTGAGCACGGTGCCGATGCCGCACCGAAGATTCGACGCTGAGCGGTGCCTGCGAGAGACCCTCGACGCATTGACCGGTGACAGGGTCGCTGGAACGGCAACGCGCCACGAGCATCTCGCGGCGACAGTCGCATGCAAGGCGGCGATCAAAGCGGGAGAGCAGTTGTCCACGGCGGAAATGCGCGCGTTGTTCGCATCACTGCGAGACACCAGGCTGCCGGCGCACGATGTCCACGGGCGATCGACAATCGTGCAGATCAGGTGGGACGAGCTGGATCGCAGGTTTGGCAGAAAATAGGCTGCGAGTAATCTGCGGCCCCACGGCGGCGGGAAAGTCCGCCGTTGCTGCCGCTCTGGCGATGGAATACACCGGTACCATCGTCAGCGCCGACTCCCGCCAGATATACACCGAATTTGACATTGGGACGGCCAAGCCAACGTCAGCCGAGCTGAAGTCCATTCCGCATCGCGGCATCGACATCGTAACGCCAGATGTTCGCTATTCCGCTTCGGAGTGGGCGGCGTCGGCGGAGGGGTGGATTGACGAGGCCGAGTCAGCTGGACGCATTCCGCTGATCGTGGGCGGAACCGGTTTCTACATCAAGTCCCTTTTCGAGCCGTTGTTCGATTCGCCGGATATCGATCCGTCGCGGCGTGCTGCTCTGGACACAATTCTAGGGTCAATGCGTCTGACCGAACTGGAGCGCTGGTGTGGAGAGCTCGATCCTCACCGAAGCAACCTCGGGCGAACCCAGCTCATTCGGGCCATCGAGATTGCGCTGCTCACTGGATATCGTATCAGCGAACTTCATGAATCCGGGGCGCAGCAGTCGAGACACGTTCCGGTTTATCTCGTTGTCGATCCAGGGCCGCAGCTCGCTGACCGAATCGGGACACGTGTTGACGCGATGATCGATGAAGGATGGCTCAACGAGGTAAGCAACCTCGATCGATCGCTCGCCGAAGACGCCCCGGCATGGAAGGCGAGTGGATACGGCACCATGAGACTCGTTGCGCGCGAACAGCTCGATTTGTCATCGGCCCGCGAGAGAATCATTATTGAGACTCGTCAGTACGCAAAACGGCAGCGCACGTGGTTCCGCCACCAGCTTGGGCAGACATCGGTGACCCGCGTTGATCCGACCAGCTCTGACTGGGAAGCGACTGTTCATCGGTGGTGGAAGGAGACGTCTTGAAAATCGGCATCACGTGTTATCCCACGTACGGTGGATCGGGAGCAATAGCCACAGAGCTGGGGATCGCTCTCGCGGCTCGTGGGCATGAAGTGCACTTCATTACGTACAGGCAGCCATTTCGCCTGCCTTCGTTCCTTCCTCGAGTGTTCTTCCACGAGGTGGACGTAGGCCGCTATCCACTGTTCGAGTATCCGCCATACGATCTCGCGCTCGCCGTGCGGATGCATGAGGTCGTGAAAACGCACGGACTCGATTTGCTTCATTGTCACTACGCGATCCCGCATGCGACCAGCGCGTGGATTGCGCGGGAAATGCTCCGCGAACAGAAGCGTGACGTAAAAGTCATTACCACGCTCCACGGAACTGACATAACGATCGTCGGACAGGATCCATCCTTCAATCAGATCACGAAGTTCTCGATCGAGAAGTCCGATCGACTTACTGCCGTGTCGGAATTTTTAAGGAAAGAGACCTACAACGCGTTTGGCTGTGACAAGTGTGACGTCGCGGTAATCCACAACTTTATCGACGGCGAGGTCTACGACCGCTCGAAGTATCCGGCAACCTTGAAAGAACAGCTCGGCAAGTCGGAACCGCTGTTGATGCACATATCGAACTTTCGCCGAGTGAAGCGGGTGCGGGATGTGGTTCAGATATTTGCGCGGGTGAACGCGGAAATTCCGAGTCGTCTCGTGATGGTCGGTGATGGGCCCGACCGACCGGAGGCCGAGGACGAAGTACGTCAGCATGGCCTCGAACACTCCGTGTTCTTCCTCGGCAAGCTGGATGTTGTGGCGCCTCTCTTGGCGTCGGCCGATCTCTTCCTGCTTCCGACTTCGAGCGAGTCGTTTGGATTGAGCGCGCTGGAGGCGCTAGCGTCGGGAGTTCCTGTTATAGGCGCTCGCGCTGGAGGACTTCCCGAAGTCGTTCGGGAAGGCGAGACCGGATATCTGTGCGATGTGGGTGACGTCGACGCGATGGCGCGCGCGTCACTCTCGATCCTCAAGAGTCCGGAGAAGTGGCGCGCTATGAGCGAGTTGGGTGCCTCGGATGCCCGGGCTCGGTTCTCGCTTAACGAGATCGTCAGCCAGTACGAGAATCTCTACACCACGTCGCTGGACAACATTCAATGACCATCCTTCAGGCCCTTGTCCTTGGCCTTATTCAGGGACTGACCGAGTTCCTTCCCGTCAGCAGCTCTGCTCATCTTGCGCTCGCTCCCTACCTGTTCGGCTGGCAGGACCCGGGTTTGGCATTTGACGTTGCGCTTCATTTCGGAACCCTCGCCGCTGTGTTGTGGTTCTTCCGCAAAGAGTGGGGCCAGCTTATCGCCGCGGCTGTTTCGATCATCACGACACGGAAACTCGACACGGTCGAGAAAAAGAGGGTCGTTTTCCTCATAGTCGCGACGATTCCAGGCGCGATTGGCGGCTTGCTCCTGGAAAAGAAAGCGGAAACGGTCTTTCGCGCGCCGGCGCTTACTGCTTCGGCCCTGATAGTGATGGGAATAATCCTTTGGCTGGTTGACAAGGTCGCCTCGCAGGACAGGAAGCTTGACGGTATGACATGGATCGACGCGCTGTTAATCGGGTGCGCCCAGGTGATCGCACTAGTTCCTGGTGTATCCCGGTCGGGCTCAACGATTACGGCGGGTCGAGCGCTCAAGTTCGATCGCCAGTCAGCGGCGGTCTTCAGCTTTCTAATGAGCATGCCCATTACCGCGGCAGCGGTTGTACTGAAGGCCCCCGAAGTTCTGAGAGGCGGCGGCCTGGGCATCGAGGTCGCAATCGGCGTCCTGGCCTCTGCAATCAGCGGCTGGGTGGCGATATCCGTTCTGCTTCGCTACCTCAGCAAACACAGCTACGGCCTGTTTGCGGCGTATCGGATAGTTCTTGGTCTGGCGGTTCTTGCCGTCGTCTACAGTCGTGGCTGACCAGTTTCTCTTTGATGGATTCTCTTCTGGGGATCTTGCGAGTCTACTCGATCTGCCGCGAGTCGAACTGCTCGAGTCGACACCTTCGACTCTCGACATAGCGCATCGACTGGCCACTGCGGGATTGCCTGCGGGCGTCCTTGTCATTGCAGATCAACAGACCGCCGGGCGAGGCCGGAGCGGGGCGAAGTGGTTATCCCCTTCAGCAACAGGTATCTGGATGACGCTGATCGAGCGCCCGTCCGATATTTCCGGCCTGAACGTGATGTCCTTGCGAATCGGATTGAGAGCCGCGCGCGCCCTCGACCGTTTTGCATCGGAGCCGATACGCCTTAAATGGCCGAACGATCTCTTCGTAGACGGACGCAAACTCGCCGGAATTCTCGTTGAAGCAAGATGGCGGGATTCACGTCTCGATTGGGTCGCCATTGGGGTAGGCGTCAACGTGCGTCCGCCGGTTGATTTTCCACAGGCGGGAGCGCTCGATGACGGAACGCGGCGCATCGAAGTCTTGACCGAGCTGGTTCCAGCATTGCGGGCGGCGGCTGGCGCGATCGGAAATCTTACGTCGATCGAGTTGGCCGAATGGAATGCGCGCGATCTGGCGAGAGGCCGCCACTGCAGGGAGCCGGCGCGAGGAATCGTTGAAGGAATCACTTGCGGTGGGGAGCTGCTCGTTGCGCTCGCCGACTCTGTCGCCAGATTCCGAACGGGCTCCCTCGTCCTCGAACTTCCCACATGATACTGACCTTCGACGTCGGCAATACTGAAACAACGGTTGGACTATTCGACGGCGAAGACCTCCGGTCGCACTGGAGGATCACGACCGGCGTGCCGAGAACGGAGGATGAGTTTTCTCTGTTGCTCGAGTCGATGTTGAGCACGCGTGGCATTGATATCAAGAAAGTGAAGGGAAGTGCTGTCTGTTCTGTCGTGCCTCCAGTGACACAGCCGCTTGCCCGCTCATGCCAGGATTGTTTTGGCAGCGCGCCGGCGATTATCGATGCGCGAGCAGGCTTGCCGATTCAATTGCTCGTTGACGAGCCGTTCACCGTTGGCGCGGATAGAATTGCGAACACGCTCGCGGCGAGCCGGCTATGGCACCGGGATGCGATCGTGGTGGACCTCGGCACTGCGACTACGTACGATTGCATCACTGCCGAGGGCGCCTTTATCGGAGGCGTGATTCAACCCGGAATCGGAACTTCGGCCGACACGCTTTTTCGCCGGACGTCGCAGCTTTCTGCGACCGAGCTTATCCCACCGATGAAGGTGATCGGTACCAGAACCGACGAGTGCATTCGATCAGGCGTTCTATTTGGTGCGGCGGATTCGGTGGATGGTCTGGTCGGTCGGATCAAGGAAGAATGGAACGTGCCGACGCCACTGGTCATTGCGACCGGTGGCCTGGCCGAAACGCTTCGCCGGCATTGTCGGTCTCTGGATGAGGTCGACCCTTTCCTGACTCTCAAGGGCGTGCGAATCGGCTATGAAATCCTGATGGGCCAGGAGCGTGGCAGAGCGTAAGAAATGTGATGTTTCCACTGGGATAGAGGCGGTTGTCTTCGGCTCCTTGAATTAGGGTTCCTAACCCGATAACTTAAGTCGTTAGCACTCAACACCATCGAGTGCTAACGATTTTTTATTCAGCCATCTCAGCAGGAGGCATGCACAATATGGCCACGAAGAACACCAGCGTTGCTCCACTCGCGGACCGCGTAGTCGTTCGCGCTCTGGAAGAGACCGAACAGATGCGCGGCGGGCTTTTCATCCCCGACACCGCAAAGGAAAAGCCGATGCAAGGCGAAGTGATCGCCGTCGGCCCCGGACGTTACGAGAAGGACAAGCGCGTTCCGATGGAGCTCAAGGTCGGCGACAAGGTTCTGTACGGAAAGTACAGCGGAACCGAAGTGACGATCGACAATGAGCCGCTCCTGATCCTCCGCGAAGCCGATGTGCTCGCGGTTGTCAACTAACCGCAAGGAACTGAATCCATGGCAGCCAAAGAACTCCATTTCAACACCGAAGCGCGTGCTGCGCTAAAGCGCGGCGTTGACCAGCTCGCCGAAGCGGTGAAGGTCACCCTCGGACCGAAGGGCAGAAACGTCGTCATCGACAAGAAGTTCGGTGCACCGACGATCACCAAGGACGGCGTCACCGTTGCGAAGGAGATCGAGCTTTCCGATCCCCTCGAGAACATGGGCGCACAGATGGTGAAGGAAGTCGCGACGAAGACGTCCGACCTTGCCGGCGACGGCACTACGACCGCGACCATTCTTGCGCAGGCGATTTTCCGCGAAGGCCTCAAGAACGTGACCGCCGGCGTCAACCCGATGGCCCTGAAGCGCGGCATCGACAAGGCAGTGGCCGCTGTCGTAGAAGAGCTCAAGAACATGAGCGTCGTCACGCAGGGCAAGAAGGAAATCGCCCAGGTCGGCTCGATCTCCGCGAACAACGACAAGGAAATCGGTGACCTGATTTCCGAAGCGATGGAAAAGGTAGGCAAGGACGGCGTCATCACAGTCGAAGAGGCAAAGGGCCTCGAGACAACGCTCGAGACGGTTGAGGGAATGCAGTTCGACCGCGGGTACCTCTCGCCGTACTTCGTCACCGATCCAGAGAAGATGGAAGCCGCTCTCGAAGACGCGATGATCCTGATTCACGACAAGAAGATCTCGTCGATGAAGGATCTCCTTCCGATCCTCGAGAAGGTCGCTCAGCTGGGCAAGCCGCTGCTCATCATCGCAGAGGACATCGAAGGTGAGGCGCTGGCCACGCTGGTTGTGAACAAGCTTCGCGGAACGCTTCGCGTTGCAGCAGTCAAGGCTCCTGGCTTTGGCGATCGCCGCAAGGCAATGCTGCAGGACATCGCGATTCTCACCGGCGGCCAGGTGATTTCCGAAGAAGTCGGCTTCAAGCTCGAGAACGCAGTCGTTACCGATCTCGGTAAGGCCAAGCGGATCGTCGTCGACAAGGACAACACCACGCTGATCGATGGCGCTGGCGAAGACGACAAGATTCAGGGCCGTATCAAGGAGATCAAGGCTGCCGTCGAGAAGACGACGTCCGACTACGACAAGGAGAAGCTGCAGGAGCGCCTGGCGAA
>JBDSBT010000233.1:0-6473 GCA_039921425.1 Gemmatimonadaceae bacterium
CAGCGAACGACGGTGTGCCTCACATCCTCCGGTGACCAGTCAGGATCTTCGGAGAGCGACGGCGCATCTTTCGCCACGATCGCATTCCTGAATCCGGCAGCTTCGAACGCCGGTTGCCACTCTTCGACTCCTGCCTTGACATACGGAATCCATTTCTTCGGTGTCGCGGGATCTATGTAGTAGACAATCGGCTTCACCGGCTCCGACATCGCGGCCACCGGATCATTCTTTTCGAGACGGTATCGGGTGATGTACTGCCTTTCCACCGAGCGCTGTTCGTCCGATCCAAAGTCGATCTGGCTCGTCGAGAAGTATCCGACACGCTCATCGAAATAACGAGGCATCATCGGATGGTCGGGCAGGTGGACCATGCTCCAGTGCGCCACCACGCTCCGAGCCATCGCCGGCGCCTGACGGCCACCGCCCGGCTGCCCTGGCACGATGGGAGCTGCCGGGGGAGTTGCTGTTTGAGTTGCCTCGACCTCGACATTTTCCGGAAACGCAACCGCTCGCTCGATGAACGAACGCTTCTCGTCTACCGATCCGCGCGATGACGCAAATTCGGGAACGGCCGTCGTGTACAGTTTTGTAACATCGACGACGGCGGCACTGTCGGGTCCGTATGCCTCGACAGGGAAAACCGCGATGACGGTAGGATTGTTCGAGTTGTTGACGGCGGCACTCACCGACTGAGTTGTATCCGCCTTCACGTCGAATGAAGTTCCGCGAAGAATCACCCGATTGCCTGAGCGCTCCCAGCGCAGCGTGCGCTCAGCGAACTGATCTCCGCCGTATCCTTCGAAATCGCCAGGGTTTGGCGCGGAGGCACGAAAGCGGCCGACAAGGAGCATGTCCTTGTTCATTTCCTTCGCCGGGATCTCGAAATAGAGCTTGGCGCCGACGATGTGCGTTTTAAACATGCCAGATCGCGTCTTCGCTTCCTTCGTGATCACACGAGGATATGGCTTTGGCTCCGTAGTCGCACCTCTCGTTGAATCGCCGGACCCCGGCGCTGGAATAGCCGCGCCCGATATCTGGGCCCTGTTGCGGGGTGCGCCATCAGGGTCGCGGCTTGGCGAAGGAGACCCGGGGGGAGCGGGGTGCGCGCAGGCACCCGCAAAGGAGAGGGCTGTGATCACGCTCACCTTCAGCTTACTTCCAATCATTAAATATCCGCCTTGTCTGGTAATCGGCTATTTGACTGCCCGCCCGACCGTCCACGGAACTCCCGCAGCGTCGAGTGCCTTGTTGAGCGCTGGTACGCGCGTCGTGAGCAGGTTGTTGAGACGCGCTGTCTCCCTGGCAAGATCCTTCATGGCTACATCGAGAGTCTCACGCTGCAGCTGAGTTGGCGGCGACGTAACGTCACCAATCTCGCCGGCAACCTGATTGACGCGATCCTGAATTGATGGCTGATACTTGTTCTTGTCGTCTGCATCTGCCGGCGGGCTACCCTGTTCTCCGCGAACGGCCTTAAGAATGGAATCGATTTCCTTGTCGACTGAGCCCACCTGCTTCGACAAGCTGTCCGATCCCTGCACACTCTTGAGCGCGTTCTTTACTTCTGTCATCTGTTCCTTGATCAGCTCGGCCGTTCGAACCACGCCTTGCACTCGCGCCTGCTGCTCTGCCGCAGTGATCCGCAGTGCATGCAGTGCCTGATACTCCGCCGCACTCAGTGGAATGAGCGGATCGGGATTGACCACCACCGGCATTTCAACCGATGACTCCGTCACGCTGTCCTTTCCGGCAAGCGTGAGACGCGCGATATAACGGCCGGGAAGAACGAACGCGCCCGTCGGCTGTCCACCACCGCGACCGGCGCGCGGAGTGGGATTGTAGTAAGGAGCTGCGAGACGCAGATCCCACGTCGCGCGGTGGAGACCAGCTTTCGAATCGACGGTCAAATCCCGAATTCGCTTTCCCGTTGAATCGAGAATCGCAAGACTCAGGGCGCGTCCCTTGGGCAGACTGTCCTTCACTGAATATGTGAGGGTCGATCCAAAGGGTGGATTCGGTGCGCTGAACGACCGCTCTCCCAGCGCACCGGCGCCTCGAAGTCCACCGGGAATGGAGCCGTTGTAATTGAAGAGCGTCGTGGGCTTCACCGGGAACAGGTAGAACTTTCCTGCGCGATCGGCGTCGGCCAGCTTCTCGAGCGGCGTGATGTCGTCGATGATGAATATCCCGCGCCCATGCGTTCCGATGATGAGATCGTTTTCACGCGGATGAATCTTTATGTCGTGCACCGGAACTGTCGGAAGATTGTATTGAAGCTTCGTCCAACTGTTGCCGCCGTTTCCTGAATAGAACGCGCCGATTTCATTTCCGATGAAGAGAAGATTCCCGGCGCGTGGATGTTCGCGAATCACCTGCACAGACGAAAGGGGAAGGTTCGAGCTGACCGACTTCCACGTTTTGCCGTAGTCATTGCTCTTTAGGACATATGCTCTGAAGTCATTGCTTCGATGTCCGTCGAACGTCGCGTAAACCGTACCCTCGTCGTGGCTCGACGCCACCACCCGGCTCACGTAAGTCATATCCGGTACGCCGGGAAACTTGGCGATCTTCGTCCACGACGCACCGCCGTCTCGCGTGACCTGAACCAGGCCATCGTCGGTTCCAACGTAGACGAGTCCCTTCTTGATTGGAGATTCGTCGATCGTGCTGATATTTCCAAACTCGGCCGTACCCGCGTGACGTGCGACGGCGGTTTCGGGCCAGGCCTTTCCCATCAGCGGAAGCTTGTCGCGATTGAGGTGTCGCGTGAGATCGCCGCCGAGTTGCTCCCAGCTGTCGCCGCGATACGGGCTCTTGAAGAGATACTGGGCGCCGAAGTAGACCGTGTTGTGATCGTGCGGTGAAATCAAGATAGGAACGCTCCAGTTCCAGCGAAGTTTCTCCGCTCCATACTTCGGCTCGGGCTGAATGCTTTTCTGTTCACCCGTCTTAACGTCGTAGCGAACGATGCCACCGTTCTGCGATTCGGCGTAAACGACGTTCGGGTCAGTTGGATCGACGGCCGAATAGAATCCGTCGCCACCGACCGTCACGTACCAGTCGCTGCTCGTTATGCCCTGACGATTTCGCGTCTGGCTCGGTCCGGCCCAGCTGTTGTTGTCCTGAAGGCCGCCGTACACGTAGTAGAATGGAAGGCGATTGTCGACATCGATTGCGTAGTACTGCGCGATAGGAAGGTTGGACACAAAGTCCGTGGTCGCACCGCGATCGTGCGAGATGTAGACGCCTCCGTCGTTGCCAATGATGAAGTGATCGGGATCGGTCGGGTCGATCCACATCGCGTGATAGTCCACGTGCGCAGACTGAGCTGTAGGACGCGACGTCGCGCCGCCGTCTTCAGAAACGAAGATTGGAACGCCGAGCAGGTACACGCGATCCGGATTTTTTGGATCGACGCGAATCTGGCTCATGTACCATGGATACTCGAAGTACGTGCCGGTTTTTCTCCAGCTCGCACCGTAGTCATCGGACCGGTAGATCTCCGGCGTTTTCGTTTCCATCGTCGCGTATATCGTTCGGGGTTGTGAGCGACTGATATCGAGCCCGATGCGGCCAATGTCTCCCGTCGGAAGACCTTCCGTCACTTTCGTCCATGTGTCACCGGCATCGATCGACCTGTAGATGCCGCTCTCAGGACCTCCACCAACGAAGCTGTATGCCTTGCGCTGCCGCTGGAACGCAGCAGCGTACATGATGTTCGGATCAGTCGGGTCCATTGCAACGTCTGTTATGCCGGTATGCAAGCTGATGGTGAGAACTGCCTTCCAGGTCTTTCCACCATCGATGGTCTTGTAGAGTCCGCGCTCGCCGCCGTCCATCCACAGCGGTCCCACAGCAGCAACGTAGACGACGTTCGGATTCGTGGGATGCACGACGATTCGTCCGATGTGCTGCGAA
Source organism: Gemmatimonadaceae bacterium (assembly GCA_039921425.1). Taxonomy (GTDB): domain Bacteria; phylum Gemmatimonadota; class Gemmatimonadetes; order Gemmatimonadales; family Gemmatimonadaceae; genus UBA4720. The sequence goes on from JBDSBT010000233.1 coordinate 3,919, forward strand.
GTCTTGAGACCCATATTCGTCCAGGTCTTTCCGCCGTTCTCGGATTTGTAAACTCCGTCACCCCACGACGAGCTGCGCTGATTGTTCGACTCACCAGTTCCGACCCAGACGATCCCGGGATTGGACGGAGCGAGCGCGATGTCGCCGATTGATGCTGTGGTCTGCTTGTCGAACACTGGCTCCCACGTGGTGCCGGCATTGACGGATTTCCAGACGCCACCCGATGCAGCCGCGGCGTACAGCAGTGTTCCCATTCGGCCTGCTCTGTCTGGTCCGTCGGCAACTGCGAGATCCACAACTCGTCCGCTCGTCACCGCCGGGCCGAGTGGACGCCACGCAAATTCCTGGAGCATTGACGAGTCGTAGCTCGCGGCAGTGACCGCAATCTTTGGAGCCTGCTTCTCGGTCGATGCCTTGGATTTTTGTGCGACGGCCAATGAGCCTGAAGCGAGAAATGCCCCCACGCCAAGAGCGAGCGTTAAGGCGGTCTTACGGACACGATCTGTATGCATTTGCAGTCGGTTTCTGGTGAATTGATTTAACCGTGAAATGTTAACCTTTCTGGAAGATGCGACGTGAGACTACTCTCCGTTCAGAAAGATCGTTGCAGGGTTGGATGTCTTTGGTTCATCACGCTTCCCCCGTAGCTACCCCAAATTCATTGTTGAGTGGCGCGATGGGGGTAGCTCAGCTCCGGCCCGGGCGGGGCTATTCCGCCAGCGCTTCGATCGCAAAGTGGGAATCGCCGTACCAGCAGAGGAGGTCAGCTGGATCGGCATAGATTGCGATCGCTCCAGACAACTCTTCCATCGTCCAGCCGCCCGACAATAGCCCGACGAGATTCGACTAGCTCTCGTGACCAGTTTGTCGGGCGGAGTGAAGGGAGAAACTTTGACCGGAAAATGCCCCATCGGCGAGCCGAGAGTTGTTCGCCGATAGTGCTGTCAGCTTCGACTCCAGCAGCGGACGGGAGAAGCTTGTCGCCGCCCATTCCGACCATCGGCCAGATGACGTCGAAGATTACTCCGCGAAGCATTCCTACTGCATCTTGCCCTGGATGGACTGACCGTGATCGAGGTGAGCCTGAACCGCCGGCGCGGCCTTCTGGATGAAATTCTTGAGCTCGGCATTCTGGGCTGCGTTCATCGCGGCCGTAGCGGTTTCGAGAAGTGCCTTGTGATACGTAACTTCGTTATCGATGTACGCCTTGTCGAAGTCCTTGCCCTTCGCTGCGCCGTTGTAGAGCGACATCGTCTTGTCCATCTGCGCCCTGCTGTCGTCGCTCGCCGGCGCCTCGGGAGTTACTCCCAGCTTCTTGGCGAGTGCCTGCCCGTCGGCGCGCAGCTTGTGATGGTCGCGCATCATGTCTTTGGCGAATGAGCGAACGTCCGCGCTCGTTCCCTTCGTTGCGGCGATGGCTCCGCCGGCGCTGTCGAGCATGTTCGCGTTGTCGAGGATATAGACGATGTTCGCATCGGTGAGAGGCGGAGCGGGCGCCATTGCCATTGCTGTGTCGGACATCTTCATGCCGGTGTCGACCGCTGCGGCCATTCCGCTATCTGTCGTTGCTGCATCTTTTTTCGCGCACGCGCCTAGCGCGAGGACCGCGCCCGCCATAACAGCGAGTTGCACGCGGTTCGAGTGAGTCTTGACCATTGGTACCCCCAGAAAGGTTCGAAGTCGAGGAAGGCGGTTGAGCTGGTTTGCCCCGCCAGTGGTGTCGGGCGCAAGTTGCACGCCCGGTGGCTTTAATAGGGTGCCGTGGCACCGAGCATGCCTACTCATATGTTTTGAGGAACGCTCGTGCGAGAATACCTTACTTTCCCTTAACGTCAGGCAGTTCCGCTCGTCCAATCGGAACCAAGGCCAAACCCTTCAGGAGGCTCGATGCGCAGGATCGCTTTCTTGACCCTCGCCGCAGTTTCATTCGCGGCGTGCTCCACCGAAACCACCGCACCAAACACCTCCGATCTAAACATCGATGCTGGAGCCTTCGGCACCGCTTTGACCGTTGCCGGCGGATACGAGGCGGAAGTGTATCAGACCCGCCTGGTAAACGGACTACCTGACAGCCTCAGGCTCACGGACGCCCAGCAGGCCAAGGTCAAAGCGCTGATCGTTGCATTCAACGCTGCGACCAAGGCAGATCGCGAGGCGCTCTACGCGATCCTCCGAGAGGCCCACGACGCAGCGAAAGGCAAGGACCGATCGGCCGAGGACGCCGTCAGAAAGATTCTCGCGACGGGTGTCGAGATCCGTGTCCGGCTTGCCGCCGCCGAGGCCAAGCTGAAGACAGACATCGATGCGATTCTCACCGCTGATCAACGGGCATGGCTTGCCTCACACCAGCCCAAGAAATGCAGGCCTGACAAGTTCAATCCGTTGTCCGACGCGCAGAAGGTGCAGATCAAAGCTTTGGAGAAGGCCTTCCAGGACAACAACAAGGCCGACCTTCAGGCAGTCAAGACCGCCTACGAGTCCGCCGAGGGGAAGACAAAAGCCGAGCGAGATGCGATTCGGGCGACGGTTGCACCCGCTATCGCCCGCCTCGACGC
>JBDSBT010000234.1:0-4797 GCA_039921425.1 Gemmatimonadaceae bacterium
GCAATCGCCGGTTTCTGAACTCGGCCCTCAATTCCGGCGGAGGAGTAGTCGCCTTCGCAGTAGCGGATACCGGCGTTGGGATACCGCAGGACAAGCAGAGACTCATTTTCGAGGCGTTCCAGCAGGCCGATGGCACCACTAGCCGAAAATTCGGAGGCACTGGACTCGGCCTCACTATTAGCAGGGAGCTAGCGAGTTTGCTCGGGGGTGAGATTCGCGTAGAGAGCACGCCGGAAAAGGGAAGCACGTTCACACTGTTCCTGCCGCTCCGTTATAAGGAGCCGACGCCTGATTCGTCGCGTGGTGCAAGGATGTTGACCAACATCGTCGACGCTCCATCGACACCCAAGGCAAGCCCGAATCCAACCTGGCGTCCGACCCCGGCGCGCGGCGCACAGTCACAACGAGCCGCCGTGCCAGAACGCCGAGCGCAGCAGTACGTGGTCGACGATGATCATGAGACCGTGAACCCTGGTGATCGAACCGTGCTAGTCATCGAGAACGACGCGAACTTCGCGAAGGTTCTTCTCGGAATGGCGCAGGAGAAGGGATTCAAGGGAATTGTGTGCCTGGACGGTGACAGTGGACTTGCCGCTGCGCACGAATACCGGCCGGATGCAATCACTCTCGATATCGACATGCCTGGCCTCGACGGATGGAAGGTGCTCGAGCGCCTGAAGCATCATCCGAGCACGCGACACATCCCCGTTCACATCATCAGTGGTGTCGAGAGGCGCCAGCAAGGCCTGAAGCTGGGGGCGATGGCGTACCTTGAGAAGCCGGTGAGCAAAGAGGCACTCGATGATGCGTTCGCACGGATCGCCACGTTCCTCGACGACGTTCCGAAACATCTCCTCGTCGTCGAGGACGACGAAAATCAGCGAAAGGCGATCGTTGAGCTGATCGAGCATGAAGACGTCGAGATCACAGCGGTGGATTCGGCGGAGAGGGCAATGAGCGAGCTGTCATCGAACAAGCACTACGATTGCGTCGTTCTCGACCTCGGGCTTCAGGACATGAGCGGCTTTGACTTTCTGGAGAAAGTGAAGTCGGATCCGAGCAAAGCAGATCTTCCGATTATCGTCTACACCGGCAAGGAGCTCACGTCGGCGGAAGAGACGAGGGTGAAGAAATACGCTGAGACGATCATCGTCAAAGACGTTCGGTCGCCCGAGCGACTGCTCGACGAGACCGCGCTGTTCCTGCATCGCGTCGAAGCCAAGCTGCCCGAACAGAAGCGAAAGATGCTGGAGCAGCTGCATGACGCGGACGCGGTAATCGCCGGCAAGAAAATCCTCGTTGTCGACGATGACGTCCGCAACATCTTTTCATTGACCAGCGTCCTCGAAGATCACGGCATGGTCGTTCAGTTCGCCGAGAACGGAAAGGATGCGATCAAGTCGCTGGAGGACGATCCAAACGTCGACGCAGTGCTGATGGACGTGATGATGCCGGAGATGGACGGCTATGAGACAACCCGCGCGATCAGGGAGAAGGGTCAGTTCAAGTCGCTGCCAATCATCGCCCTGACTGCCAAGGCCATGAAGGGCGACAGGGAGAAGTGCATTGCGGCCGGCGCATCGGATTACATCACGAAGCCGGTCGATACTGAACAACTTCTGTCTCTGCTAAGAGTGTGGCTGTACAAGTAAACGAGAGTCCTGCTGTTCTCATCGAGTCTGGATCGTACGATCCGGACCTCGAGAGGATAGAGATCGAGCTCCTGCTGGAGGGTGTTTTCCGGCACTACGGCTTTGACTTCCGCTCTTATGCTTACGCCTCGATCCGACGCAGGCTCTGGAAGCGCATTGAGGCCGAGGGCCTTCAGACGGTAAGCGCGCTTCAGGCGGAGATTCTTCACCACCCGCAAATGATGGAGAAGCTGCTTCTCGATCTCTCCATCAACGTCACGGCGATGTTTCGCGATCCCGGGTTTTATCGCGCTTTCCGTGAGCGGGTAGTTCCACTCCTCCGTACCTACCCGTACATACGGATCTGGCACGCGGGGTGTGCGACGGGCGAAGAAGTTTATTCGATGGCAATCCTTCTTCAGGAGGAAGGATTGTATGAGAGATCGCGAATCTATGCGACTGACATCAACGAGGTTGTTCTGGCAAAGGCGAAAGAGGGAATCTTCCCGATCGACCGCATGCAGGAATACACGGAGAACTACATCGCAGCGGGCGGAAAACGTGCTTTCTCCAATTACTACACCGCCAAGTATGGCGGCGCACTGTTCGGCGATTCGCTTACCAGGAACGTCGTGTTCTCGCTTCACAATCTCGTCACCGACAGATCGTTCGCGGAATTCAACGTGATTCTCTGCCGAAACGTTCTCATTTACTTCGACAAGTCACTTCAGTCGCGAGTTCATGGCTTGTTTTACGACAGCCTTGCGCAGTTTGGAGTCCTCGTGCTGGGCAGCAAGGAATCGATGCGTTTCTCACCATTCGAGGACAACTACGAGCAGATCAACGGGCCCGAGAAGATTTTCCGGAAGGTGCGGTGACAAATTTTTCTATTGGAGTCGTTGGCGCGTCCTGGGGCGGTCTTGCCGCTCTCAGCGAGCTCCTCAAGTCGCTGCCGCGGGATTTCGCCCTGCCGCTCGCCATCGTGCAGCACCGGAGCAAGCAGGCCGATGATCTGCTGGCTCACCTTCTCCAGGACATGACGCTGCTTCGCGTAGTGGACGTCGAAGACAAGGAGCCGATCGAAGCAGGAAACGTCTACATCGCACCGGCCAACTATCACATGCTCGTCGATGACGGACACTTTACGCTCACCACCGATCCACTCGTTCGTTTCAGTCGTCCTTCAATCGACGTGACGTTCATGTCGGCCGGCGATGCCTATCCAGGTTCGACACTTGGCGTGATACTCACTGGAGCAAACGACGACGGGTCGCGCGGATTGAGACACATAGTCAATCGCGGGGGCAGGGCAATCGTTCAGGACCCGGAAACCGCTGAAAGCAAGGCGATGCCGAAAGCTGCGCTCGAGGCAGTGCCCGACGCCGAAGTACTCTCGCTCAAGAAAATCGGACCGCGCCTGGTGAGCCTTGCGACGCCGGAAGCGAAAAAACGGGGAGCGGTGGCAAAGTGACAGTCGATCGCCGCGTGAAGCTGCTTCTGGTCGACGACCGCCCCGAAAATCTCCTCGCGCTCGAGGCGATACTCGAGCCGCTCGGCCAGATTCTCATCCCCGCGCATTCCGGCGATGAAGCGCTGAAGTGCGTTCTACAGCATGACTTCGCGGCGATTCTTCTCGACGTTCAGATGCCCGAGATGAACGGGTTTGATGCCGCGCAGATCATCAAGTCGCGCGAAAAATCTCGTTACATACCGATCATTTTCCTCAGCGCCATCAACAAGGAAGACGCGTACGTCTTCAAAGGCTATTCGATGGGCGCGGTGGACTACGTCTTCAAACCGTTCAATCCGGACGTGCTTCGTTCGAAGGTCGCGGTGTTCGTGGACCTGTTCATGAAGCAGGAGCAGCTGCGGGAGCAGTCGGAGCTCCTTGCGGAGAGCGCGCGTCGTGAGCTGGAGCTGGAGCATCGAACCGAACTCCTCGAAGCCGAAGCCAAGTCGGCGGCGCAGCTTAGTGAGTTGAACAGGCAGCTTCAGGACAGGCAGAGCGAGCTCGAGCAGGCGATGGGGGTGCGCAGCCGGTTTTATGCCTCGATGAGTCATGAGCTGCGGACTCCTATCAATGCCGTGATCGGATACAGCACGCTGATGATCGACAACATCTACGGTCCACTCAACGAAAAGCAGCGCGAAGGCTTGCAACGAACGTTGAAAGCAGCGCGGCATCTGCTCGAGCTCGTAAATGATGTCCTGGATCTTTCGAAGATCGAGGCAGGCAAGATCGAGCTCGCGCTTCAACCCGTGAATGTTCCGGGGCTCATCGAAGACCTGTTTGTCACTGTCCGTCCCCTGGCGGATGACCACGGGACAAAGCTGACTTTCGCTCGTCCGGATGAGAAGATGAGCATCGTGACCGATCCGCGACGGGTACGTCAAATACTTCTCAATCTGCTTTCGAACGCGATCAAGTTCGGGCGCCAGCAGCCGATCAACGTCACGTGCAAGCGCGAGGATGGAGGCGGAATTTCTGTTGCCGTGCTCGATCACGGCGAGGGTATTTCCGTGGACAACAGAACAAGGATCTTTGAGGAGTTCGTCCAGGTGTCGGCCAATCAGCAGATGGGGACGGGCCTCGGGCTACCAATCTCACGCCGGCTGGCGACCCTTCTCGACGGGACGCTCGAGGTCGAATCCGTTATCGGCGAAGGCAGCACCTTTACCCTGAAATTGCCCGCAGAAGCGCAATCGCGAGAGTTCGAAATTGAAGATACTCCGGTCGCGAACGGCCCCGCCCCCAGGACCCCTGAAACGGAACCCAACGGAGCCGAAACCAAGCCCGAAAAAGAGAATGAAAAAGAGGGCCCTAAAGGTGTTCGGGTGGCATAGACCCTGCCCCACAATAGTTGTGTCGGGTCGCGCGGAGCGGCCGTCAAATTGGGGGCTCTATGAAAAACTACAAAATGTTGGCATTGGTTCCAGCGGCCATTCTGGCAGTTGCCTGCGGGCCTAACGATAATAAGAAGGTCGATGACGCACTTAATTCCGATCTAACGCTCGCAGCACAGGCTCGCCCGTACCCGGCCATGGACAGTATTTCGGCGGCTGAGCGTGCCTATGCGGCTCAGGGACTGGCTCCGGTTGGGTACGCTCCAGCGGCTCCAGTCGTCGCCCAGCCCACGCGCACGCGAGTCGTCTATCGCGATCGCCC
>JBDSBT010000235.1:0-16154 GCA_039921425.1 Gemmatimonadaceae bacterium
TGCAATCCGTGAACACCGCTCTCGTACGCCGCGCGCTCACCTGTGTCGATAATTCCGATGTCCACTTCTTCGCGAGATTTCGCGACGACCTCTTCGATGCGGCCCGGATGAATTCGTCCATCGGCGACGAGCTTTTCCAGCGCGAGTCGCGCGACTTCGCGACGTACCGGGTCGAAGCACGACACGACTACGGTGTCGGGAGTGTCGTCGATAATCACGTCGACGCCAGTGGCGAGCTCGAACGCGCGGATGTTGCGGCCTTCACGGCCGATGATGCGTCCCTTCATCTCATCGTTTGGAAGCGCCACCGCAGAAACCGTTGTCTCCGCAGTCTGCTCCGCCGCGATTCGCTGGATTGCCAGTGCGATGATTTTTTTCGCTTCCCGATCTGCATTCCGCTTGGCCGTCTCGCGGATGTCGCGGATGCGATTCGCCGCGTCCGCCTGCGCTTCGTCGGCAAGACGCTGCACGAGCTCTGCCTTTGCTTCCGATGCGGACAGGCCGGCGAGCTGTTCGAGGCGACGACGCTCGTCCTGAAGGAGTCGATCGAGCTCCTGCTCGCGCGAGGTGAGTGCTTCCTGGCGGCGGCCGACGTCTGCTACCCTGGCTGCGGCGTCGCGCTCGCGCTGCTCGAGAAGGTCATACTTCCGATTGAGCAGGCCATCGCGCTCCTGAACGCGACGCTCCTCAGCTTCAATTTCCTCACGTCGCTTGCGCGCCTCGAGCTCCCAATCCTCGCGAAGACGGATCAGCTCCTCCTTGCCGCTGAGGAGCGCAGTCTTGCGCTGCGACTCTGCGTCGCGCGCCGCGTCGTCGAGGACGCGCTTTGCGGTTTCTTCGGCAGTCGCCTTGGCTTGTATCTGCCTGGCGATCTCTGAACTCCTGCCGGTCCGCCTGCCTACAAGAAGGAACACCACGGAGGCCACAACGACCACAACGAAGCCGACCGCGGCAAGAATCGCCGTTTGAGTCATTCACAGATCTATGTAGAGCCCGCGGCTAAGCCACAGGCGGCCCCAAACGCGCCGGAAAGTCGTCGCGTGTCTGGGGTTAAAGTAATCCTATCTCTTGGCGGGTGGGAGCCACGGCTTGATTTCGTCGCTGAGCGCGTTCATCTCAGATGTAAGTACCCTAGTCTGCTCCCGTGCCTCGAATAGCTCGCCGGCAATACGAAGCGCTGCGAGAATCGCGGCCTTGTGGATCTCTACTCTTGGGCCCGATTCCATCGTTTCGGAAATCGCGTTGTCCACGTACGCGGCGATAGCCTGCGCATGCTCGGGAGATGTCTCGGTGCGAAGCGTGTACTCGCCGCCGAGGATCATCACCGTCACGATGTTCTTTTTCGTGGTCATGTCGTGGCGCTCTCATGCTGCTGGCGGAGAAAGCGAACGCGGTCGAGTACCTGCCGGGTTCTGGCCCGTGCCGTTTCGAGTCTCTTCCGCAATTCGGCGTTCTCGAGCTCGAGCCTCTCAACGCGTTCCGGCGACAATTTCGCTCCGCCTCCCGACCCATCCACCGCTTTCATTCTCGCCTCCGCCTGAAGTGCGCGGCGGCGAAAACTCGTAAGCTCCTCGCCGAGGTGACGGACGAGCTGTTGCAGTTCCATCAACGCATCCACGTCAGGACGATCGCTGTCGGATTCCAAGTTTGCTCTCGAGTACGCTGAGGATTTTGGCGGTGCGGCCTTGAATTTCCTTATCTCGTAGTGTGCGCTCGGGATGACGGAAGGTCAACGCCCAGGCGAGACTGCGATGGCCTTCCGGGATCCCAGATCCACGGAATTCATCGAACACCACGAGTGATTCGAGCATGTCGCCAGCGGCATCACGAATAACGTCGGCGACCGATGACGATTTGACCGATTCCGGTACCACCAGCGCCAGATCGAACTGAATTGCCGGCATGGAGGGAATCGCGACATATGCGCCGGTGACAGAGCCGTGCGCCTCCACCGTCTCCAGGTCGAGCTCGACTCCAAACACGGCCGCTGCCCACACCGGCGCGTCAACAACCAGCCGCAGCACTGTGCCCATTGCTTTCCCATTGATCAAGACGGTCCAGAGGCCGTCGGCCGCCGAAGGCGCACAAGTCACCGCCGAGCCTGGGAAAGCTGCTTCTCCGAGAACTCCGGCAACGTGCTTCGCGTCCCACTCATCCATCTGTGGCGGGTGCGGCTCGGTAAAGTGGGCCGGCCTGCGATCGCCAACGATAACCGCCGCCGCATGAACACGCTCGCCTGGCGCACCTGTGCCCAGGACCTTCTCGTGCGTGAAAACGGTGCCGATCTCGAACAGCCGCACGTTGCGCTGCATGCGAGCGAAGTTGTATTCGACCCGGCGCGCAAGCGAATCGAGCACGCTCGTTCGCAGGTATGCCTCATCTTCAGCGAGCGGATTGCGCACGCGGTGCGCGTCTACACCTTCGCGTACGAATGGCATGGGGCGAGCCTCGAACAATCCCGCCGCGACCGCCGCCTGACGCACTCTGGCCGCGGCGATATGAACCGGTGCGTCCAATCGCGAACCTGGACGATAGGGACGCAGCTCCGACGAGAACGCGTCGTATCCGTGAAGCCGCGCAATCTCTTCGATCACTTCTGACTCGCCCGTAACGTCCTGCCTGAATGTCGGCGGAGTTACGAGCAATGCATCGAGCTCGCGACCGACACCGAAGCCAATGCTCGACAGGTGCCGGACGATCTCTTCTTCAGGAATTTCCTCGCCAAGTATCGTGGCGATGCGCGCCAGCCGTGCGCGAATCGCTGTTGCCTTTCCCTGCTCGTGATACGAATCGGTCGGTGATCCGCTTAGTGTCCCGCCGGCGACTCGCTGGACCAGCTCTGCGGCGTAATTCAGAAGATCGGGGATCGCTGACTCGTCCACTCCGCGCTCGAACCGGTAGCTCGCATCGGTTGAGACGCCGAGCTTCCGGCGAGTCTGCCTGATACGCTCCGGATCGAACGACGCAGCCTCGATTACGATGTCCGTCGTTGCTTCGGTCACTTCACTGCCCTTGCCGCCGATGACTCCGCCAATTGCCTGCGGCGACGCCTCGTCTGCGATGATCGTCATCGATTCATCGAGAGTGCGCTCAAAGCCGTCGAGCGTGGTAAGACGCTCGCCATCCCTGCCGCGCCGGACGATAATTTTTCCACCGCCAAGCTTCGCGAGATCGAACGCGTGCATCGGCTGGCCAAAGCCGTGGAGCATGTAGTTGGTGACATCGACCACGTTGCTGACCGTGCGTCCGCCGATGGCTTCGATTCTCGCCGCGAGCCAGTCGGGACTCGGGCCCACTTTGACGCCGCGGACGATTGCCGTCATGTAGCGCGGGGAGCCTGCTGTGTCCTCGACGGTGACGTCAACTGAGATAGCGCTGGTAGGCGGCGAGCCGCGTGTAAGAATGGCCGGCGGATGAACTGGCCGGTGTAGCGGGCGTCCAGTAGCCGCGGCGATCTCGCGAGCGACGCCCTCGTGCGAGAGCAGGTCGGGACGATTTGGTAGCACATCGATAATAATTCGAGTGTCGCCGGCCGGCACTACGTCGATGAAGCGCTCGCCAGGCTGAGCATCCACATCGAGCGCCAGAATTCCCTGATGATCGGTTCCCAGTCCAAGCTCGCGCGCGGAGCATAGCATTCCTTCGGACACTGCGCCGCGAATTTTTCTCTTATCGAGCTTGAATCCGCCGGGAAGAACGGTTCCAACAGGCGCAAAGGGGTAGAGTCTTCCCTTCTCGACGTTTGGCGCGCCGCAGACGACGTCGTGAAGCACGCCTTTGCCGGCGTCCACCCTGGTAACCCAGAGGTGATCCGAATCTGGATGCGGAGCCGCTTCGACGACTCGGCCAATGAGAATACCAGCCAGGTCCTGCCTGAGCGTTACGACGTCATCGACCGTTGCCGAGCGAGCTGTCAACAGGTCGCGCAGCTCAGCGGGCGACAGGTCGATGTCAACAAAGTCCTTGAGCCAGCGATACGACGCGTTCACGAGGATACCTGCGCGAGGAAGCGCATGTCGGAATCGTAGAGCAGCCGAATATCGGGCAGCTTGTAACGCAGCATCGCGATGCGAGCCGGCCCCATTCCGAAAGCCCAGCCAGTGTATCGCTCAGCGTCCAGGCCCGCGGCTGTCAGCACGTTTGGATGCACCATTCCGGAGCCAAGAATTTCCATCCAGCCGGTATTCTTGCAGCTCGCGCATCCACTGCCGTGACAGATCTGGCATTCGACGTCCATTTCGGCCGACGGCTCCGTAAACGGGAAGTAGCTCGGACGGAAACGTGTTTTCGTTGCACCAAAGAAGCGATTGGCGAAGTGCGTTAGAGTCGCCTTGAGGTCGACGAAGCCAATTCCCTCGTCGATGGCCAGCCCTTCGATCTGGGCGAACATTGGCGCATGTGATGCGTCGAAGAAATCGCGGCGGTACACGTTGCCGGGTGCCAGGATGCGAATGGGCGGCGTCGTGCTTTGCATTGTTCGGATCTGAACCGGCGACGTATGCGTGCGAAGCAGCACGTCATCCGACAGATACAGTGTGTCGTGCATGTCCATCGCCGGATGGTTCGGCGGAAAATTGAGCGAGTGGAAGTTGTACCACTCTGTCTCGGCCTCGGGTCCGAGCGCGATCGTGAATCCGAGCTCGCGAAAGATGGACTCGATTTCTTCGATGACGACGGTGACTGGATGACGGCCGCCTTTCCAGGTGGAGCGGGCCGGCATGGTCAGGTCGATTTGCGAGGCTTCGGGACGTGACGGACCCAGTGATGCGGTGCGGGCTCTGAGCAGTTCCTCGATCGACGCTTTTACGCGATTGACGGCGGCTCCTGCTTCTCTCCGGTCATCGGCCGGCAGCGACGGGAGTGATTTCATGAGGGCGACGAGTTCACCGCTCTTGCGTCCAAGCAGCGCGTTGCGCGCGGCTTCGAGCTGGGCGGCGTCGGACGCTGCCTCGATTGTCTCGGAGGCGTGGTGGTCGAGTGCGGAGACTGCTAAAACGAACTCGTCGAGCGTCACGGTTTCTTCGACTGGGGTGATCAAACGAGAAAGGGCGGCCCGAAGAACGGGTTGATTCGTTCCCTGGGCCGCCCTGCTATTGAGCTATGCTCAGGCGGCGTTCAGAGCTGCGCGGGCCTTTTCTGCAATGGCGGCAAAAGCAGCGGCATCATTGATTGCCAAATCCGAGAGGACCTTCCGATCGATTTCGATTCCGGCCTGCTTGAGCCCGTTCATGAATACGCTGTAGCTCATATCGTGCTGGCGAGCGCCGGCGTTGATCCGGACGATCCACAGCTTGCGGAAATCGCGCTTCTTATTCTTGCGATCGCGGTAGGCGTACTTCCAGCCACGCTCGACATTTTCCTTTGCGGCCTTCCAGAGCTTGCTCCGTGCGCCAAATGCGCCCCGAGCCGCCTTCATCACCTGCTTTTTGCGCTTGAGGCGCACCACATTCGATCTTACGCGAGGCATTGTGTGTCTCCTTTAAAGCTGCAAGAGCCGCTTGATGTTCTTCTCTTCGCCGCGCACCGAAATGGTGGTGGACTGCCGTAGGCGGCGCTTTCTCTTTGACGTTTTCTTGGTGAGGATGTGGCTCTTAAACGCCTTGAGGCGCTTCACCTTTCCGGTGCCGGTAATCGAGAAACGCTTTCTCGCTCCCCGGTGACTTTTCATCTTTGGCATTTGCTTTCTCTATTTAGTTGTAGCGACGGTGACCGGCTTATTTCGGCGCGAGAATCATCGTCATGAACTTTCCTTCGAACTTCGGCTCGGTCTCGACCTTCGCGACGTCTGCGAGCTCGACCGCGACCCGATTGACGACCACACGTCCGAGCTCCGGATGCGCGATCTGACGCCCGCGAAACATGAGCGTCACCTTCACCTTGTTGCCTTCACCGAGAAATTCGCGCGCGTGGCGCGTTTTTGTCATGAAGTCGTGCTCCTCGATTCCAGGACGGAACTTCACTTCCTTGAGATGGATCACGTGCTGCTTCTTTTTTGCCTGTCGCGCCATCTTCGCCTGTTCGAACTTGAATTTCCCATAGTCCATGATGCGGACAACGGGGGGGCGAGCGAGTGGAGCAACTTCGACCAGATCCAGCCCTTGTTCCACCGCGGCGGCGAGAGCGGTCTCAACATCCATGATCCCGAGCTGCGCGCCATCGGCTGCGATAACGCGGAGCGGGCTGATGCGAATCTGCCTGTTCACGCGTACGCGTTTTGTGGTGTCCTGAATACTCAGCTACCTCGAAATAAAAAGGGACTCGAAACGAAAAGCGCGGACCCCGTAAGAGTCCGCGCGCAGACGGAGCCGAATGGACCTTCGGCACCGAGTGGCTTGAACTCCAGTAGCACGCCTCGAACACGTCGAGGGCCAAAGGGTGGGGCGGCCCGCCCGGGTCGCCCACTTTTCGAATTTGTAACTCAAGAAGGATAAACGACTTCCGACGCTTCGGCAAGCGGTCAAGAAGTCTCGGGCTTGAGCCGATAACCTTTTCCATCATGCTCAATTCGTCCCCATGGCACTGTAGCATCATGCTCGAAGATGAGAAGCCAATCCTCATCCTCGGACTGTCGTAGAATCCGCCGCTTCGTCTCCAACGTCACGAGAGGCTCGACGTCGTATCCCATTATCCACGGGAGAGGAAGGTGCGCGCTGGTTGGCATCATATCCGCAAGGAAAAACGCTCTCTCGCCTCCCGACTCGATCAGCACACTCTGGTGGAAGGGAGTGTGGCCGGGCGTCGGGATGACCCGGATTCCCTTAACTATTTCCTTCTCCCGACTCACGAACTCGAATTTGTGCGACCTCACCACCGGCATGAAATTGCGCTCAAAATAGCTGGCCGAGGTTCGCTCGTTCGGATGAGTGGCGTAATCGTATTCGCCACGCTTCACGATGTAACGTGCTTTCGGAAACGAGATCTTCAGCTCGCCGCGCTCGTCGCGACAGGTGTTGCCGCCAGCGTGGTCGAAGTGCAGATGCGTGTTGATGACGATGGCGACGTCATCGGGTGAGACGTTGAGCTGGGCGAGGCCGTCCTCGAGCGACGTGCGCCCGTTCGCGCCCTCGTTTTCGATTCCGTAGATATCCTTGAACTTCTGGTCTTCCTTGTTGCCGGCGCCGGTGTCGATCAGTACCAGCCCCGACGGATGCTCGATGAGGAGACAACGCATGCCGAGTTGAATGCGGTTTCTCTCATCGGCCGGAATTCGCTTTTCCCAGAGCGGCTTTGGTACAACCCCGAACATTGCACCGCCATCCAGTCGTTGCCCGCCGGCCTGGATTGCATGGACCGCAAGATTGCCGATTTTTCGGCTCTGAACCAGCGGCTCTGGTTTCACGCTGTCGTGTCCCGTGTCACGGAGGTTGGAAGTGCGCTGAAGCGGCGGCGTTTCTTTTTCGCGGGTCGCCCGCGAAGAAGAGTTCCCAGGTCCTCCCAGGTGCTGCAGCCGCTGTTTTCTGCGTCTTTCAGCATCCGGATGAGGCAGTGTGCAGTGGCGATCGCATCTCCACCCGCGCGGTGACGACCATTTATCTCCACGCCGTAGTGACTGGCAAGGTAGTCAAGCGATCGCCGCGGAAGCCCGGGCAGTAATCCCCTGGCAAGCTTCACGGTGCATAGCCGCTCCCCAACAAGTCTGGTGCCAGTAGCCCGGTTCACTTCATGCGAGACGAACTTCCAGTCGAACGCCGCGTTGTGAGCTACAAAGACGTTGCCCTCCAATGCCTTCATCACGTCTTCGGCTACGCGTGAGAACGTCGGCGCATTTTTCACCATTTCCCATGTAATGTTGGTCAGCTTCGATACGAATGACGGGATGGGCCGCTGCGGGTTCACGAGAGACTCGAACACCTGCACGATTTTTCCGTCCTTCACGACTACGGCGGCGATCTCGGTAATCCTGTCCGATGGCGGAGAGCCACCCGTTGTTTCGACATCCACGACTACCCACGACATTTCGCTGAGCGGCTGCGGGGGAAGCTCGGGCCAGCGCGAATCGAATTGACGCAGTTTTCCGTTTTGGCGTCCGCGGGTGCGTGGATACTCGACGGCCGGCATCGCGACGGTTGCGTCGAAAACTGGAGCGGCTGATGTAGTTCCACCAACGAGCAGCCACTTTCCCGCCGCGTCGCGTCCAAATTCCGCGCGTCCAGCAAACATCGCCTCGGCCATGTGCTCGGCGACGATTCGCGGCGCGGCGGGCAGATTGCAAATGAACCCGATGAGGTCGACAACGTCGGCAGGACCGTTCTCGAGGAAACGTGCGGCCTTGTCCGTAAGAAGCGTGTTATCAGGCCTCGTTTGAATCCCGCTGCGACTCAAACCCACGGATCGTCCCGCTCGATGGGGCACGTCATGCATCGCGGTCCACCGCCGCCGCGAACGAGCTCGCCGCCGTCGAAGGTGATAACTGCCCTTTCGTCTTCGCGAATCGAGTCCGATCCGTCGAGAAACTCACCTGCCTTCACAAGCTTGAACCCCGTCTTCTGCATCTCTTCGAGCGTTGCCTCATTCCTCGTGTACGACAATACCAGTCCGGGACGCACAGCAAAAAAATTGCACCCCGATGACCATTGCTCGCGCTCCTGCGTAATTCGGCGCTCACCACCGCAAAGTATAGGCTCCATCAGGAAGTCGCACTCGGCAAGGGCATGAAAAATATCCGGCATCTCGCGGAGCGTCTTCTGTCCTTTTTTCCAATGGAGAATCGGAAGTCGCTCTGGTCCCATGAAATGCGGCGGGTGCACGACACACTGTTCGCGATCTACCTGCGTGAAGATCATGTCGAGGTGAATTGCCGTCTCTTCACGGGGCATGATGACGATGATGAGGTCGGTTACCTCGGTGCTCGCGAACAAAAGTTCGGCGAGGTTGTCAATCGCTTCGGGACTGGACCTTTCGCTGAAGCCGATCATGAGCGTGTCGCGGCGAATCGGGTGGACGTCGCCGCCTTCGAGCGTGTAGTTAATCCTGTGCTCACGCGATCCGTCGTACAGAATGCCGGCGTTCGCGAGGCGAGGATTGTTTCGAAAGATCGCCGTCATGATGAGCTCTTCGGTCCACCGAACTCCGTAGCGCATGGATCCGATCATCACGTGATCGTTGACTCCCATCGCCACGTCTCGCGTGAAGAAGAGGTTTGGAAGCGGGGGCAGCATATAGCCGCACTCATTCAACGTCCGCGTAAGAAGGCCCGGTGTCTCCTCCTTGCCTTCGATGAGCGTTCGAGCGAGCTCGGCCGGTGCGAGGTTCTGGAGCTCCCTCGACAGCGGCTCCGACGGAACTATGTCGAGTGTCTCGCGAATCAGCTTCTGTCGAGTCTCGTCGTCACTCAGGACCTCGGCAAGCAAGTCGCGGACGTGGTGAACGGTCGCGAAACGCTCCAGAACTGCGACAAAACGGCGGTGCTCCCGCTGTGCCTCGGCGACGTCCACGATGTCATCGTAGAGGTAGTCGTGACGCGTAGATGGGGTAACGGCGAGGAGCTCTGCTCCGGGCGGATGGACAAGTACTTCCTTGACGCGTCCGATTTCAGAACTGATGTGTACAGCCATTCGTCAAGATAACTCCGGAAAGGCGAATGCCGCACGATTTAGTGGGTCACTCTGGACACCTTAGAAGTAGGATGGGAGCCCCTTCCTGACTCAGGATGAACAACCACCTGCGATCGACGACGAAGTGCGATTGGCGACCCTACTCGAAAGTCTTCAATGCCGCTGCATTCTGCCAGTTAAGAACAGAACCCGGTAACTGCAATTAGGGAGAACAGCGGGAGAAAACCTTGGGAGAAGGGCGGGAGACACAATCGGCCCCGCCGATTTCTTCCTTTTTTGGTTTACGAAGACATTCAGCCTCTGCTGCACCAGCAGTTCTGTCGTTTAACCTTAAACACGATAAACGGGACGACCACTCGGAATCCATGGAGTGCCGTCGGTAGTTCTCCCGCAATTCTCCCGCTTACTCTCCCGCCGTTCTCCCAATTGGCGGTTGTGGTTTCTGCAGTTCCAATCAAGCCGCCTCCAAAGAAAGTTCCGCCCATCTACCGCCGCCCGAATTTGGTTGCCCGCTTTTGCACACGGGCCTAACTTGTGAATCAATTCACAAGCTCCCGAAACCGTGAAACGGATCGCAGAATCAACTGTTCGCCGACTGTCGATTTACCTGAGCTTTCTGGAAGAAATCGGTGCACGCGGCGTCCTTACAACTTCAAGCGAAGATCTTGCCAGGCTTGGCGGGACAACGTCCGCCCAGGTCCGGAAAGACCTCTCTTTCTTTGGCTCCTTCGGAAAGCGCGGGCTTGGCTATTCCGTTCCTGAGCTCTCGTCCCGACTCCGCGAGATCCTCGGACTCGGAAACGAGTGGCGAGTTTGCATCGTAGGAGCCGGAAAAATCGGCGCTGCCCTGGCCCGCTACGCCGGATTCGCCGAGCGCGGTTTTCTGGTGACAGGTGTCTACGATAGCGACCCCGCAAAGATCGGCAGAACTTCGGGCGGTGTCGCGGTGAATGACATCGCCCACCTCGAGCGTGACGTCGCCTCGGGGAAATATCAGATAGCGGTACTCACCGTTCCGGCCGAAAACGCGCAGCAGATCGTCGATACCCTTGTGAACGCAGGCCTGAAGGCGATTCTGAGCTTCGCTCCAACCCAGCTGACGACTCCGCCAGATGTGACCTTACGCACCGTCAACATGGCTATGGAGTTGGAAGGACTGACGTTCGCCCTGACGAATCGCGAGCCTCACATCTGATCCGACGGTGGCATCCTGACCGCATTCATCAGCGCGACCTGAGTTTCGGGGGAGAGCGTCTCGGGCCGGGCCCTGCTGTCGATACCGAGTGTTTCCAGCACTGCCGCAATCTCGTCTGTTCCAAGCACGCTGACTGACCTCAACACATTGGCGATCTGCTTGCGCCGCATGCTGAATAGCCCTTGAACGAACCCACGGAATCTCGCCGCATCTTCAACATCAATGATCGGATCAGAACGCGGAGTGATCCTCACGACCGCTGAAGTGACTTTGGGAGGCGGACTGAACGCGCCCGGAGGCACTTGCCGGATTATCCGGGCCGTCGCCACAGCCTGCACATTCACCGACAGTGCTCCGTACGTTCGTGAGCCCGGCTGAGCGACTATTCTCTCGGCCACCTCCAGTTGCACCAGGAACACCATGTGCCGCGGATATGGAGCGCGCAGAACGTGGAAGATGATGGGCGTCGTGATATAGTATGGAACGTTGCCGGCAACCACGAACGGCCCATCCGCGAGCTTCGCGAGATCGGTCTCCAGAACATCAGCTTCGACGATCGTCACCCCGGGATTTGCCGAGTACCGCGTTCGAAGCTGCTCGGAGAGCGCGTGGTCGATCTCGACTGCGACCAGCCGATTCCTGCGAGCGGAGAGAATGTCCGTAAGCGCGCCACGTCCTGGACCGATCTCGATGACCGTTTCTTCAGGCATCGGCTCAAGCGAGTCCGCAATTTCGCCAAGGATGCGCTCGTCGTGAAGAAAATGCTGGCCGAATCTTTTCAGTACCGGTGGGTTGCCGCGCCGGAGGCGCATGCTCAACTCTTCAGAACAAGGAGTGTTAAATCATCGGGGCTTGGGACCTCGCCGCTGTGTGACTGGAGCAGCTCGAACACCGCTTCAACTATTTCCGACGGAGCGCGTGAACGATTGCGCGTTATAACGTCGAGGACGCGCCCTTCGCCCAACCGGTCTCCCGCTGCATTTCGCGCATCGACAATTCCGTCTGTGAACAGGACAAGTGAATCTCTTCCCTTCTGCCACGGGATCGAGCTCGCCGCCGGAGAATTGTCGGTGAGACCCATTGGCGGTGTGTCTGCCAGCAGACGCATCGCTGCGCCTTCTCCATCGATACGAAATGCATGCGGGTGCCCGTTGTTGGCGTAACGAAGCTTTCCAGCAGTGTGATCGATGACGCCGAAAAACACGGAGATGTACATCTCCGTGGACGAAAGCTCTTCGCGCAAGCTGCCATAGAGTGTCGTCAGCATCTCGCCGGGATCCTTTGCCGTCTGCGCGTGAATAGCCGAAGCGCTCATCGCGAGCGCCATGATGAGGGCCGCGCGATAGCCGTGACCCGAAACGTCGCCGATCATCACGCCCGTTCTATTTCGTGGCATCCTGAAGAGATGATAGAAATCTCCGCCGACGCTCTCCGCCGGGACAACCTTCGCTGCAACTTCCGCTTCAGGCGAAACAATCGACGTCTTTGGCAGCAGCTTCATTTGAAGATCGTGGGCGAGATACATCTCTTGAAGTAGTCGCTGCTGTTCGAGTGACGACTTGACGAGCCGCGCGTTTTGAATCGCAGTACCGATTTGCGTTGCAATCGCCGCAACGAGCTTTTGATCGCCCGCGCTATAGGGCTGTCTCGAACGGCGGTCCGACAGATTCACGACGCCGAGTGGCTCGCCTCCGCTTGGAGTGGTCCACATAATCGGAACAGACAGCATTTCACCGCGCCGGTAAGGCCTTTCGGCTTCGCATTCCATCTCGCCGGCTTCGACAGTGAGGGGATGCTGCGTTCTGAACACACGCGCGGACACACAATTCGCATCATCGACGCGGATAGGCGGCGCATTGCCAGCCTCGGTCCCAATCAGCGCAACTACATGCAGCGTGTCGGTGCCCGAGTCGTGAACGAGGATCGAAGCGTGCCGCGCACCTACCGTTTCGGAAATCTCTGTGAGGATGGTAGCAGCGGCTTCTTCGAGCGTGACAGTGCGGCCGAGTATCTCGCCGATCGTATAGAGAAGATTGATCTCTTCGTATCGCTCGGCCAACTCCAGTGCTGCGTGCTCCACTTCCTGCGCGCCGCGAAGTACCTGGGCGACGAACGGGAGAAGCATTCGGAGGTGCTTGTCGCCGGGTGAATTGTCGTCGCACGGAGCGATGGCAAGCCACGTGCGATTCACTCCCGGAACGGCAGCCACGAGCATCGATCCGCCATTGGAGGCGACAGGTGTCCGTACGTTCGCGTCGGGTAGCGTCTCGGGTTTTGCGAGGCGGAGATTTGACCGGGCGACGGCGTTCAGCTGACCGGCTCCGTCGGCTGTCCACACGGCTGCATCACACCGCGTTGACTCGCGGAATGCTACCAGAACAGCCTCCAGCTCTTTCATTCCCGGAAGAGCGTCAGCCTTACAACATTTCCATCCGACTGAAATCGCTCGACGCGATCCATCAGCCGTTGCATCAGGAAAAGGCCGCGGCCGTCCTCCTGCATGAGGTTTTCGGGTATGGTGGGGTCGGGGCGATCGGCGGCCAGGTCGAATCCGGGGCCTTCGTCCGTAACGTCGAAGACGACGGAGGCGTCGCTCACAGTGGCTTTGATGCGAACGTGCTTGTGGGCCGCTTCACCGTTGCCGCGTAGAATCGCGTTCGACAGCGCTTCAGCGAGCGCGACCCGAACGTTGAGAGAGCATTTTCCGGGTGGTATCGAAAGCTCGCGACACTTGCGCGTCGCGAGCTCGATCACTCCTTCGATGTACTTGACGTCGCTCGGAATCTCGACGTCGAGCGCGACCCGGGAGTCGCTCATCAGAAGCTCTCTAGCGCGCGCTCCCGCGTTTCGGAGATCTGGAACAGTGTGTCGAGCTTGGTCAGCTCGAACAGCGTCTGGAGGTCGTCGTTCAGATTGGCGAGTCTGAGCTCCCCGCCCTGCTCGCGGATTTTCTTCGACAGCGATACCAGAACACCGAGGCCAGAGCTATCGATGTATCCGGTCTGGCTGAAATCAATGAGAAATTTCTTTTCGCCCTTCTCGAGCTCGTCGAGAACCTTTTGCTTGAGCTCCTGGCGGTTACCGACAATCAACTGTCCTTCGACATCCACAACGACTACCTCCCCCTGCTTGCTGATCGAGAAACTCATGCTTGTCTCCGAGTGTGTTTCATGGCCGCATCTGCCGACTGAAGCGCGGTGATCGCGGCGACGTTAATAATGTCTTCCGACACTGCCCCGCGCGATAGATCGGCGGCCGGTTTTGCGAGCCCTTGCAGTACCGGTCCGATTGCACTCGCGCCGCCCAGACGCTGTACCAGCTTGTATGCGATGTTTCCCGCATCGAGCGAAGGAAACACGAGAACGTTCGCGTCGCCTTTCACGGCGCTGGACGGAAACTTCCGGTTTGCGACCGCTGGTACCAGCGCGGCGTCACCTTGCAATTCTCCGTCCACGGCGAGTGACGGCTCGCGCGAGCGGATCAGACCGAGCGCGGATCGCATCAGTTCAACCGATGGGCCGGCACCGCTTCCGGCCGTGCTGAACGAAAGGAGGGCTATTCGTGGAACGTCCCCCACAATCCGAGCTCGGTCATGCGCGGCAGCGATGGCGATGTCTGCCAGCTGATCTGCCGTCGGATAGGGAACGACCGCACAATCGGTGAACGTCAGTACTTCACTCGCCGCTTCCCACGGTCGCGACGCAACCATGTAGAATGCGCTGGAGACCGTTTTGAGACCGGCCATCAATCCAATGTTGCGGAGCGCCGCTCGCAGGACCTCGGCCGTCGTGTAGACACATCCTGCAACGCATCCGTCGACTTTTCCGTCGGCAACCATCCGATCGGCGAAGTCGAGCGGCGGGCTACCGTCTGAAATAACTGTGGTGGCACCGGTGGCCATCGCTGCAACGTGAGCGCCTGGCCAAACTGGATCAAGAACGAGAATGGGTCGAACAATCCCCAATTCACGGAGGCGAGTTACCGCTTCAAGAACACGCTGGTCGCCAGACTCTGGAAAGACTATCGATCGACCTAGCGCGCGGGCCCTTTCTCTAACGCTCTCGAGAAACGGGTTCATTCCCCCGGCTGGCCGTTGGCGAACCTGGCTTGCAATGCTTCGGCCACTTTTGGGTGGACAAGTCCGTCGAGCGCGCCGCCGTACTGCGCAATCTCACGGACGATACTCGAGCTTACGTATGTCGTCTCGACCGACGGAACCATGAAAACCGTCTCCAGGCCAGGAGAGAGCTTGCGGTTCATCAGCGCCATTTGAAACTCGTACTCGAAGTCGCTGACCGCTCGGAGCCCGCGAATGATGAGCGAAGCACCGACCTCGCGGGCAAAATTAACTAGCAGCCCCTGAAACTGCTTGACCTCCACGCACGGATCGTCACCGACGGCGAGGCCAATCAGGTTTACCCTTTCATCGGGCGTAAACAGAGGCTTCTTGGAGCTGTTTCGCGCGACCGCCACCACCAGCTTGTCGACGAATTCGCAGCTTCGGTGAATGAGATCCTCATGGCCCCGCGTGATCGGATCGAAGCTTCCGGCGTAGATCGCGATAGTGCCCACGCTATTCCTCGGTGCGATAGAAAGTGATGGCAGTGTCGCCGTACCGGCGCGTATCGGTGGCGCCCGGCAATTTTTCCCTCGAACGATGCTCGATACTGAGTATCGATGCGAACGGGCGTTCCAGCCAGATCTCCGCCAGGCGCACCGCGAGTCCACCTTCATACGGTGGGTCGGCAAATGCGAGATCGAATGTATGCTCGGGAAGGCGATCCACAAAAAGAATTGCGTCCTTCCGAACGATGTTTGCATTGTCGCCGGCACCCAGCGTTTCGATATTTGCGGCGATGGCGCGAATAGACCTGGGGTTTTTCTCCACGAGATCTGCGGAGACCGCCCCCCGTGACAACGCCTCGAGTCCGAGCGCGCCGGATCCAGCGAAAAGGTCGACGACGCGCGCTCCAGGGATGTCCGGCTGGAGGATGCTCATCCAGGCCTCGCGAACGCGATCGAGCGTCGGTCGCACGCCATCGCCCGCTGGCGCTTCGATTCTTCGACCACGCCACCTTCCAGCAACGATACGCATTTCAGTTCAGGGACTCGGAACTATGTCGGCAATCCTGGCCTGAAGCCGGCTCTGACCGCGATACTCATCCCGCTCCAGCCGAAACGCGATATCCACTTTCTTCGCGACATCAAACTCGGCGATTCTATCCGCCAACCCCCAACCGATTGCTTCCAGCTCACTGCCGCCCGTGTCCAATCGGAGCTTCAGCCCATCCTGCCCGACGACGCGAGGCGGCGCCGCAAGCGCGACACCGCGCGCAACGAGCACAGGCGTTGGGTTCCCGATTCCAAAAGGCTCAAAATGCCGCAGCATTTTTTCGAGCTCGTCG
>JBDSBT010000236.1:0-10015 GCA_039921425.1 Gemmatimonadaceae bacterium
TCGGTGTCGTCGTCGCGACGCGATGCAATACTTGACGAACACGAGCGATGAGCTGTTCGGGATCGTACGGCTTGGTGACGTAGTGATCGGCTCCGCTCTCGAGCCCGCGAACTATCGCCAGCGGGTCATTCAAACTCGTCAGCAGAATCACTGGCACCGTCGGTGTGCCTTCCTTGATTCGGCGGCAAAGCTCGTAGCCATCCATTCCCGGCATCACTACATCGCTGAGTACGATGTCGATCGGCTGCGATTGAATTGTCGCGAGCGCTTCCTCGCCACTGCCCGCAAGGATGATGTCGTAACCCTCGCGCTCGAGAAGACTCGCCAGTGCCGCTGCCTGCGTCGCGCTGTCTTCGACTGCGAGCACGCGAACGCCACCTGCCTGCGCAACGTGCCTGTCGTCAACGGATGTCACGTGAGCTCCACCAGACGCCCGGAGATCGCATGCAGCGGAAGGACCTGATTCACCACTCCCGCTCTCACAGCCTCGCGAGGCATTCCGTAAATGACCGACGACTCCTCATCCTGCGCGATGACCATTCCTCTCTGATTCTTCACCGAAGAGAGGCCTTCCACTCCGTCATCTCCCATCCCGGTCAGTATCACTGCGACGAGATTCTCGCCCGCTGCCTCGGCGGCCGATTCGAAAAGACGAGTCGCCGATGGTCTGAACGTTCCAGCGGGCGCGGACCTGGAGAGCGCTATCCTGTAGCCGCCTGCCGCATCCTTGTGCACCCCGAGATGCTTATCATCGTCAGCAATGTACATCGTACCCGGTCGAGCTATTTCTCCATCGGTCGCTACTTTCACGCGCATTCCGGCACCATCGCCGAGCCACTTTGCCAGACCGTTGACGAAGCCGCGCGCGATGTGCTGGACAACGAGAATTGGCGCGCGAAAATCGCGGGGAAGCTCTAGCACCATGTCGTGCAGCGCAGCAGGCCCGCCGGTGGAAGATCCTACTGCCACCAGCGTCGCCGGACTGCGCGGGCGAGCTCGCCTCGTTCCCTGCTGTTCCGATGTCGATGCCTCCCGCCGGCCAGTCCGCGGTGTTCCGCTTCGATCGCTCGACCCGCGGCGACGCACGACCTTCACTCGAGAAAGCGCTTTCACCATCGACACCAGGTGGCGCTTCTCTCCCTCGAACCGCGACGACAACGGACCTTCAGGCTTCGGAAGGACAAGCAGCGCACCGGCTCTCGTTGCATCAAGTGACAGACTGATGTCCGACTCGCGCGCCTTTGACGACACGATGAGAATCGGGCACGGCGCCGAAGCCATGATTCGCTCAGTTGCTTCGAGTCCGTCCAATTCCGGCATCTGCACATCCATCGTGATCAGGTCCGGACGAAGACGCTCGGCCATCTCGACCGCTTCCAGACCTGTCTTTGCCTCGGCGACTATTTCGATCTCCGGATCTGCCGACATCATCGCCACGAGAAGCGCTCGTGCAGTCGGCGAGTCCTCGGCTACAAGCACTCTGATCACTTTGTGACTCCATCACCACGGCCGATCAGCTGCCGTATGGTATCGAGCAACACATCCTGATCGAAGCTTGATTTGGTTATATAGGCGTCGGCTCCCGCTGCGAGGCCACGCATTCTGTCGTCTGCCTTGTCGAGCGACGTGACGAGAATCACCGGGAGGGACTGAGTTCGAGACGACTCCCTGATTTTCCGACACAGCTCGATTCCGTCCATACGCGGCATCTCGATGTCGGATACCACAAGATCCCATTCGCCATTCTGAAGGATCTCCCAGGCTTGCGCGCCGTCGACAGCCGTTTTGACATCATAGCCTGATGCGCCGAGGACGCTCTCTTCGAGCGATCTGGTCGTGATTGAATCGTCCACGATCAGAATGCGGCGTCGTACCACGACACGCGCTGGCGCGAAATTAGCCGACTGATTTGAAGCCCTGTTCGCAAGTAGTGCGGGCACATCAACAACGAGCGCGACACTGCCATCGGGCAGAAGAGTCGCACCGGCCAACATCGACTTCCGGCTTCCGCCTGTGATGTCGAGCGCGTGCATGACAATCTCTCGCTCGTCGATGACGTCCCGGACCACTACCATGAGACGACGGGAACCGGCGGCGAGTCGGAGGGCAACAACTCTTCCGTCAGCCGGTGGCTCGTCGCGAAACGGCGGACCGAGGCGGCCCGCGAGCGACACGAATGGAATTGGCGAATCTTCGTCCGGAAGAACGCTAACCCCGTCGATTGTGCGGATCTCATCGCGTCCGATGCGCGTCACTCGCTCGACGTAAGCGGTCGGGATGGCAACAGGGTGTCCGCTGACATCGACAATCACGGCGCGAAGCACCGCGACGGTGACCGGCACCTCCATGGTGAACGTCGTGCCTGCGCCCGGCTGCCATGAGACGTCAACTGTCCCGCCAACGCTCTCGACGGCGGTTTGCACGATCCCAAGTCCGACGCCGCGGCCGGAGATTTCCGTGACGTTCTCGCGCGTCGTAAACCCTTCCGTGAACACCGACTGTGCCAGCTCGTGCGTCTTTCTCGGAATGGGAAGACCAAGCGCAGTCAGGCGCCTTCGGAGAGCGTCAACGTTCAAGCCCGCGCCGTCATCCGAGACGGTCACTCGAAGGCGATCCGCCCTCATTGCCGCCTTTACGCGAACAATGCCTTCGGCTGGCTTTCCCGCGGCCGCGCGGGCGGCGGGTGGTTCGATTCCGTGATCGACTGCATTGCGAACGAGATGCAGCAGCGGTTCGCGAAGCATCTCCAGCACTGGTCGATCGGCTTCCAGCTCACCGCCTTCGACGATGAGTTCGGCGGGCTTGCCAACACTCATCGACACATCACGCACGACTCGGGGCAGCGCTTCGACGATATCGGCGAACGGACGCTGTCGCAGTCGTCGTACCGAGTCGATCAGGCGAGAAGAAAGCGTGTGAAGGACATGAACGTCGCTGTCGAACCTGCGGGCCAGCTGCATCATCGACGTCCTCATTGTGGGATCATCGATTTCTTCAATCGCTCGAGTGAGATTCGTCGGCTGGTCTTCCATCCGTGAGGCGAGGCGCAGGACTTCTCCCGTCACCGCCAGCAGGCCGTCGAGACTGGCTACGCCGATTCGCACCTGGTCGTCTGAGTCGGTAATTCTGCGCGTTTGATCCGGCGTCGCTTCAGGCGGATTCGGTTCAGCGTCCGACTCTTTTTCTGGAGCTGGTGGCATAGCCGGCGTTGGTACGGGCGGTGCCGGAAGCACCAGCGTCGAGACCTGCCGCGGTGCACTGCCCGACGCCGCAGCAGATCCGCGACCCGCGATGCGATGTAACAACGGGGCAACGCCATCGTCTGTGACCTTCTCACCGCGCTTCAGTTGTTGAGACGCCTCGGCGAATGCATCGGCGATCGTAAGCAGCAGCGCGAGATGCGATGGAGAAAGCGGCGCACCAGACGCCTTTCCGCGCGAAAGCTCGGTTTCCATGGCGTGGCACAGCGATTCGATCGCCGGCACTCCCGCAGCCCGAGCGGCACCCTTCAGCGTGTGCATGATCCTGAAAACCGATCGCTGCCGCTCCGCTTCGGACGGATCGCGTTCGAGCGCAAGCGTGTCGGCAACAAGTGTCCGCTGGCTGTCGTCGAGCTCAGCCGCGAACGTCAACGTCAGACGCGCCGCGAGAGAGTCGCTGGCCGCTCCGCTATCGCTCACGTTTGTCTCACCGGTGCGATCGGCCCCTGGGAAACGTCATGCGCGGCGGCTTCCTCCCACCAGTCGCACCAGGCGCGAACCGAGCGAGCTTAGATTTTCGGCGGCTAATTCCGATTGGCGGGTCGCTGTAAGATGCTGCTGAGTTGCGTCGTGAATATTTGAGATTGCCTGCCTGATCTGTTCCATTCCAATCGCCTGCTGTCCCGCCGACGCCGCGATTTGCGCTGCTGTCCGTGACGCTTCCGATGCAACGTCGGCGAGTTTGGCGATAATATCGCCTGCCTCCGCTACTTGATGAGTGGCCGCCGCAGTCTGCTTGGTCCCCTGCTCGGTCGCCATGACCGCAGCGCTGGTGGCCCGTTGAATCTCGCTGAGAATTCGGGATACCTGCGATGTCGATTCTTTCGCCTGATTTGCGAGTGCCTTGATCTCAGCAGCCACAACGGCAAAGCCACGACCATGCTCACCGGCCCGCGCCGACTCCACAGCTGCATTGAGCGCGAGCAATCGCGTCTGCTCGGCGATGTCACTTACCGAAGCGGTTATCTCTCCGATCGCTGACGCCTGAGCGGCGAGTGCGACGATTCCTTTCGCGATCGCGTCCACTTCGGCTTCAACCGCTCGCATTGCGGTCGCAGAACGATCTACCGCCGTCTTCCCCGCGGCACCACTGTCGGCAGCGCGCTGAGCCGACTCCGCGAGCGCCTTCGCTCGTTGCGCAGCTTGAGCGGCCGTCTGCGCAACCTCATCGACGGTGGCGACAGTTTCCGTTACGGCGGCCATTGACTCGTTGATTCCCGCTGCCTGCTGGGTGGTTGAAGC
This sequence comes from Gemmatimonadaceae bacterium, assembly GCA_039921425.1. GTDB lineage: Bacteria > Gemmatimonadota > Gemmatimonadetes > Gemmatimonadales > Gemmatimonadaceae > UBA4720. Next base: position 4,503 of record JBDSBT010000236.1, read on the forward strand.
GAGAATTTCCGCCGAGCTGGTGGCAATGACATTGGCACTTTCCTGGAGCGGACGATTTATCGCCCGGCTCAGCAATACAGCGGAGATAAGTCCGAGAATGACAGCGAGCAGCGCGCCCACAATGAGACTGGTTCGTGCCGCGTTAGCGTGCGAACTCGCGTCATCGGTTAGTGAGTCGGTCTTTGCCGTTACCGCTGTCACAGTCGATTTGATGAGTGCGTCTATCTCGCTGCGCATCGGCTCGAGCGTCGTCGAGCGAATCGACAATACAAGCGCCTGATTCCCAGCGGAGCGTGCGCTCATCGACGAGTCAACGCCGATCGCCCAGCGGTCGAGAAGCGTCACGAGCTGTTCCCAGCTTTTGTTGATGGTCGCGTCCGTCGCCAGCCCGCTTTGCGCACGCTGAGCGGTCCCACGCGCAGCTCTGATAGAACTGTCCGCCCTCACCGAATAGCGCTTGTCGCCCTCGAGCAGGAAGCGCAGATAGTCCACGGTTGCCTCGCGAGTCTGCGATTCTGCCTGCAACGCGGGTATGAGCATTCCCCTCCGCTGCTGAATGGCCGATTCGTAAGAGTCGACCGTGCGGCCAAGTGCCCACCATGCGACAATGGTCACGACAACGACGAGGAAAAGAGCGATTGCAAAGCCGCTGCCTACGCGACGCCCAACCGTCCATTCGGAAGTTTCTTCGTTCATCGGCCGTTCCTCATCGAGTTTTGTTCACTGCTTTTTGTCAGAGACGGGAATCTCCCGCTCGAGCAATACCTTGAGCTGAGTAGCATCGAGAACCAGAACAGCGTCCCCGGTTGTTCCAGTCAGAAAGAATTCGCGGCCCCCGGTCATGCCGCGCGCCGACACTATGTCATCGTCGGCGATGTACTCTTCAACCTCGACATCATTGATCCACACACCGGCGAAGGCAGCGGAACCTTCCGCCAAAACCGCGATCATCCCAGGGCCTGAACCAGGTAGGCAATCGCCGATTGTCACGACGGTGAGTATCCGTCCTCGCCAAGCGGCAAGACCCCACACCGGAGCTGTCGGCCTCGGCAACGGCGTCACGCTTCCGGGCTTGTAAACTTCGGCCAGGCTCGTCAGTCGAATCGCTATTCGCTCGTTTCCACACCGCGTGACGAGGTACCGGTCTCTACCGGCATTTTCGTCGACGCTTGCGTCGACTGCACGCGCCCTCGCAAGTGACCGGGCACGGCGCACGAGTATTTCGTTTTCTGTTATGTCCAAAGTGATCTCAGGACGGGCGGAATACTGAATATCCCCGATCAGTGCTTCCGCTGCCAATCGCGGACAGGTGCGCACGCACTATGTGCAGAAGTCTGGCCAGAGGCACTCCGTCGGTGTCGGCGGTGTCCCCACGACGCTCTGCCGCGTCAATCAGGGCAGCCGCGCTCTCGAAATTGCGCTTCGCCGCCCTCGAATCGCCCTGTTTCGCCAAGGCATCGCCGAGGGCGACGTGGGCAAGTGTCAGCGTCCGGTCGAGGTAGAGCGCACGACGGGCGGATCGCTCGGCATCCGTCCACCTTCCGGCCTCCGCGAGCAATACCGATTCAAGAAGGTGAAGGTCCGCACTTTGAGGGTATGTCTCCAGGGCCGCAGAAAGTGCCTTACCTGCGTCATTCAACGAGCCCTGGTTGGCAAGTTGGCGAATCTCGCCGGCTCGCAACTCCGCAGTATCCGTCGCGACGGGTGAGCTATCGTGCAACGCTACTATAGTATTCGCGCGACGATCGGCGGGATCGGGCTCATCGAACTCTCCCAGCGCGTCGAATGAATCGCGAAGGTAGTCCGACGCCTCGACGGGCAATGCATCGACAAATTCCGGAAGCGGCTCGATCAAAGTTAGGGGCACATTCCGAAGCGAGTACCCGCTGAAACCCTCGCTGCATCTGCGGTACGCAGTTGCCCCCGGCAGCACAACCGCTTCGCACGAGGTCAGATCCGCGATGTGCAGGTCCGATGCGCCGAGAAAGAGCCATCCATCCGGAGCCAGGGCCGCGAGAAGACGTTCGGCGATACGCGTGATCGTCGGGATATCGAAGTAGATGAGAACATTTCGGCAGAAGATCGCGTCCTGCGAGCTCATCTCCGGCGGAAAAGGATCAAAGAGATTCATTGGGGCGAAATCGACGGCGTTCGCAATCGTCGGGTCGAGCGTGTACTTCGTTCCGTCGGTGCGAAACCATCGGTCGATACGATCCTCGGACATTGTCCTCAGCGACCACTTGGTGAACGTGGCTTTTCGCGCAGCCTCAAGTCTCGCCTCGGAAAGGTCGGTGCCGACAATTCGATGCGGACGAGTCCAGTTTTTTTCGCGGAGAAGAATTGCCAGCGAGTACGGTTCCTGTCCGCCAGCGCATGCGGCGCTGAGAACACGGAGTCGCCGGCCAGGAGGCCACGTTGAATTCCATTCGGGCAGAAGTTCTTCCGCGAAGAAGCGCAGTTGCGAGGGCTCACGAAAGAAGTACGACTCGCCGATCGTGAGCTCAGCCATCAGTGCATCGCGCGCGGGGCCGGGCCGAGACACGGCGATCTCCAGACTTATCGCGTTCGTTATTCGTAGGCGCGACATCACCCGTACCATCGATGCGTCGGCCGAGGCGATTCTGTTTGGCGGGAAGAGAATTCCCGTTCGTGCTTCTACATCGCGCGCGATTCGGCCGAACTCGGGCGTCGACCAGCCCGCGAGCTTCTTATCCTGACCGGCTGACTTCAAGCAGATGCCGACGCGAGGGCATTACCTAACGCGATACCCTCGGCCTTGTCCAGAAACTTCGCTGGATCGTAGATCACCACCAGGCCATCGGGAAGCGTGGCAACTCCGCCGAGGCGGTTGGCGGATGACGAGACCGATTCGGCGGCACTTATGTCCGCATCGGGAATCTCGATTAGCTCGTCTGCGCTTTCGACCCGCAGTGCGACCATGCGGGACGGAAGCGACACGATAACGAAATTGTCTGAGGGCCTCACGGGAGTTTCCGGACGACCGAAGACCACCGCCGGATCGATGACGGCAATGAGATCGCCACGAACGTTGATAATTCCGGATACGCCCTTGGGTGCCCCTGGAAGCGGGCTAACAGCGACTGCGCGGATCAACTCGACGACGCTCGACGCGGGGATGCCGAACCGCGATCCGCGGACCAACACGAGGACGATGTTCACTGTTTGAGGTTAGCGGGGTTCACCCTGTTCTGTCATTGCGAAACTCCGGCCAGTTGTTCGGTTTGGGGTCACCGTACCCGTTACATGGTGCCCAGTACCGGATATCGGTCCTCCACTGCCGGCTAGCATTGGTTGGTTGAGCTTTGCTCTTGCCTATTAGCCCCCCTCGCCGCTATCTCGACGGGATGAATGACCTGACCACGGGCTCTGTTTCCCGCCATCTGCTGAAAACAACGGGTTTCATGCTCGTTACGATGGTTTTTCAGACCCTCTACTTTCTGGTTGATCTTTATTGGGTCGGCCGTCTCGGGACTGATGCGATCGCGGCCGTCAGCATTGCCGGGAACCTCACGTTCGTCACGCTGGGGCTGACGCAGATGCTGGGCGTCGGTACGACGACCGTCATCTCTCACGCAGTGGGCCGAAAGGAGCACGATCAGGCACTACTGCTGTTCAACCAGTCTCAGGTGCTGGCCCTGATTACCGGCTTTCTGTTCCTGATCGTCGGCATGGCCATTCGCACGCCCTACTCCACGACGATGAGCGCCGATCCAAACACGGCAAAACTCGCGGGACAGTACCTGCTGTGGTTCATCCCGGCGATGGCGCTTCAGTTCGGGCTGGTCGCGATGGGATCCGCTCTGCGCGCCGTCGGCACTTTCAAGCCCGGTATGCTCGTCTCCACGACGACCGTCATCATTAACATAGTCCTCGCGCCGTTCCTGATCTTTGGCTGGGTGACAGGCCATGCATTTGGCGTTGCCGGCGCGGCGATGTCGTCGCTCATCGCAATCGTCATTGGCATCGTCTGGTTCCTGTTTTATTTCAGGAAGGACGCGTACCTGCATTTCGTCGTTGCCGACTGGGGACCGCGCTTGGCACTCTGGAAGAAAATGCTTGGGATCGGGTTGCCGGCGGGGTTTGAGTTCGCGATCACTGCTCTCTATCTCGTTATCGTCTATTCCATCATGCGCCCGTTCGGCGCACCGGCTCAGGCCGGTTTCGGAATTGGAATGCGCGTGATTCAGGCCGGCTTCATGCCCGTGGTCGCACTGGGGTTTGCCGTTGCACCGGTCGCAGGACAGAATTTCGGCGCGAAGCATCCTCAACGGGTGAAGGACACCTTTCGTGACGCCGCAATTATGGCAGCGGCCGTGATGATGTTGCTCGCCATTCTCTGCAATATCGCGCCGGATGCAATCATCAGAATTTTCTCGAAGGATCCGGCGGTCATCGACGTAGCGTCAACGTACCTGCGCATAGTGTCGTGGAACTTCATCGCGTCGGGCGTGATCTTCGTGGCATCAAGCATGTTTCAGGCAATGGGCAACACGATCCCCTCGCTGATCACGTCGGGTGTGCGAATACTGATTGTCGCAATTCCAGCGTGGCTGCTGTCGCGCGTTTCTGGATTCCATCTTCACTGGATATGGTACCTGTCCGTCGCCTCGGTTTTCATCCAGCTCGTTCTCAGCATGCTTATGCTGCGACGTGAGTTTGGCCGGCGACTCGCATTCGAGCCCGCGCCCTAATAAGCGGGCGGAAGAAGGGCCCTGAATGCCACAAGATGCTCCACCAGCGCTCCACCAGCGCTCCCCCGCCTTGCCCGCCTTGCCCGCCCCTACCGGGTAGCCGTGTTACCCACCGTTAGCCGTTGACACCAATCCGGGCGTCTAAACGTTCTGGTAGATGTGCCTGTCCAATACTGATCCCGCCCACCAAGCCCAAGTCATGAATCGTTTCACTTTGTCCGCGTGTCTTTCTCTCACGATTTCAGCACTCGTGTCGACTGCAACCGCGCAGACTCCATCCGAACCGGGCGTCATCCCGGTTCGCCCTCACGATCAGGCTCCATCCGCTGTTGCAACCCGTCGATCGGGACCGGTCTCCATCGACGGAAAGCTCGATGAGGTGGCATGGAGCACCGCAACGCCAATCACAGATTTCCGTCAGTACGATCCGGCCGAGGGTCAGCCAGCAAGTGAAAAAACCGAGGTGCGCATCCTGATCGATGACGACGCTGTGTACGTCGGCTGGCGCAACTTTGATCGAGAGCCCGGCAAGATTCAGACGCAGCTCGCGCGTCGTGACGAGCCAGTTGACGGCGACATCGTCGAAGTATCGTTCGACAGCTATCACGACCACTTGAGTGCCTACATCTTCAGACTTTCCGCCGGCGGTGCGCGGCGCGACGCAACGGTCAGCTCGGGCGGGAACCAGGACAATTCGTGGGACGCTGTTTGGCAAGGAGCGACCAGCCAGGACGCTGCGGGCTGGTACGCGGAGTTTCGGATACCACTCTCCCAGCTCCGCTATAACAGGAATGTGGTGCA
>JBDSBT010000237.1:0-8351 GCA_039921425.1 Gemmatimonadaceae bacterium
CAGAGCGGCGGTGATTCTTCTCACCTCCAATCGCGGGCTTGCTGGTGGATTCAACTCCAACCTCATCAAGGAAGGGCGCAATCTTCTGCGCCGTCTCGATGGAGAAGGTGTTGAAACCGAGCTTCACGTTGTTGGCAAGAAAGGCCTGGGCTACTTCAAGTATATCGATCGCCCCGTCACCTCGAGCCGCATCGATATCACGGACCGACCGACGGCTGAAAACGCGTCGGAGCTGGTGAACTCATTGATCGACAAATTCGTCGCTGGTACGGTGGACGCCGTCTACGTTGTCTACGCCAAGTACAACTCGGCGCTCTCGACTCCGCCTGTTGCCGACCAGATTCTTCCCGTAACGCCGCCCGATGCAAAGGGCCCGCGTCCGGATTACCTGCTTTACCCATCGGCCGAGGCAATCCTCACCGAGCTGCTCCCGCTGTACGTTCGCAACTCCGTATATCGCGCGCTGGTAGAAACAGTTGCGGGAGAGCAGAGCGCGCGCCGCACTGCAATGAAGAACGCAACAGACAACGCCGGCGACATTCTCACCGCGCTCCGCCGCACATATAACCGCGCCCGTCAGGCGCAGATCACGCAGGAGATCGCCGAAATCGTCGGTGGCTCCGCTGCACTAGAGGGTTAGTCCATGGCAACCGCAGTCAAGACCGAAAAGAACGTCGGAAAGGTCGTCCAGGTCATCGGGCCCGTTCTCGACGTCGAGTTCGAATCGGAAAATCTTCCCGAGCTCTACAACGCGATTACCATCAACGCGAAGTCGGATGGCGGCGCTGACATCAGGGTGACGTCCGAAGTCCAGCAGCACATCGGTCGCAACCAGGTGCGTGCGGTCGCAATGTCGGCAACCGACGGTGTCGTCCGCGGGATGGAAGCGATCGATACTGGCGGACCGATCATGGTTCCAGTTGGCGCTGCAGCTCTGGGCCGAATTCTGAACGTGCTGGGCGAGCCGGTCGACAACGGTGCCGCGATCGGTCCGGAAGTCGAGCGCTGGGCGATTCACCGCAAGGCGCCTGATTTCGCGAACCTCGAGCCAAAGACGGAAGTCTTCGAGACAGGCATCAAGGTTGTCGACCTCATCGCTCCCTTCGTGAAAGGTGGCAAGATCGGACTCTTCGGTGGCGCCGGCGTCGGAAAGACGGTCGTCATCCAGGAACTCATCAACAACGTTGCCAAGGGACACGGCGGAAAGTCCGTGTTTTGCGGAGTGGGTGAGCGCACCCGCGAAGGGAATGACCTTTACCTCGAATTCAAGGAAGCGGGCATTCTCGACAAGGTTGCACTCATCTACGGGCAGATGAACGAGCCGCCGGGAGCGCGCCTTCGCGTCGGCCTCGCGGGTCTTACGGTCGCTGAGTATTTCCGCGACGTCGAGAACCAGGACGTGCTCGTGTTCATCGACAACATATTCCGCTTCACTCAGGCCGGTTCCGAAGTGTCCGCGCTTCTCGGCCGCATGCCGAGCGCCGTCGGTTATCAGCCGACACTGGCAACCGAGATGGGTGACCTTCAGGAGCGGATCACTTCGACGAAGACGGGATCGATCACGTCTGTGCAGGCGATTTACGTTCCCGCCGACGACATCACCGATCCGGCTCCAGCGACCGCCTTTGCTCACCTCGACGCGACGGTTGTGCTTTCGCGCGCGATCACGGAGCTCGGCATCTATCCCGCCGTGGATCCGCTTGCCTCATCGTCGCGAATCCTCGATGCGCAGTATCTTGGCGAGCGTCACTACAACGTCGCCACGTCGGTGCAGCGGATTCTGCAGCGCTACAAGGAACTTCAGGACATCATCGCAATTCTCGGAATGGACGAACTCTCCGAAGAAGACAAGCTCGTCGTCGGTCGCGCACGGCGTCTCCAGCGTTTCATGTCGCAGCCATTCGCCGTCGCCGAGCAGTTCACGAATATTCCCGGCAAGTATGTCAAGCTCGAAGACACCATCTCATCGTTCGAGAGACTGGTCGCTGGCGAGTTCGACAATCTTCCGGAGCAGGCGTTCTTCATGGCCGGCGGAATCGATGACGTCATCGCCAACTCAGCCAAGATGGCCGAGCAGGGTTGATTGCGTGCTGAAAGTCTCGGTTATTTCTCCGGAAAACGTGATGTTCGAGGGCGAGGTGTCGTCGGTAGTCGCTCCTGCGTTCGACGGCGAGATCGGCATTCTCGAGAATCACGCGCCGTTGATGACTCTGTTGGGAACCGGTGCGCTGCGGCTTGGCGGTGCTGGTGCCGACACGAAGTTCAACGTGGAAGGCGGCTTCATGCAGGTAATAGATAACAACGTTCGGATCGTTACCGAAAAGGCAACGGCGGCCTGATCCACCGAAGAGTTAGAACGGCCCCCGGCGACATTGTCGTTGGGGGGCTATTCGTTGTCATCTCGCGCAGAACAAGTTTTCACATCTCTGCTTGACAATCTTACAGTCCGCTTACAAGTCTATGGTGCCTCCGGTTTTCACCGATTTAATACATTCGCGGTTTTTTACCGGCGAGGCGAGTTAGTGACCTTTCTCAAATGAGGGGTGGAGAATGCGGACATTTGGTCGAATCAGTAGTCTGGCTGCCGCTGCGCTCTTGCTCGGACTAGCTCCGGCAATGGCGATGGCGCAGCAAAGTGTCACCGTCAGCGGGCGAGTGACTCAGGGAACAAGCGAAACGCCGTTGGTTGCAGTTTCGGTGAGCATTCCGGAAATGCGGGTTGGTGCGCAGACCGACGCGCAGGGCAGGTACAGTTTTGTAGTGCCGGCGAACAGCGTCCGCGGCCAATCGGTGACGGTCACCGCCAGGCGACTCGGTTTCACGGCTAGCTCGGTTCGCGTCAACCTGACTGGCACCGGGGTGATTGCTGACTTTCATCTTGGAGCTGCTGCAACCGAGTTGACTGCAACGGTCGTCACGGCGCTCGGAATCGAGCGGCAGAAGAGCACGCTTGGAACGGCGCAGCAACAGATCTCGTCTGCCGATTTAAATCAGACAAAGACAATGAACGTGATCAACAGTCTCCAGGGAAAAGTCTCGGGAGTGAACATTACGGGTTCCGGAACGCAGGGCGGTTCGAACCGCATCGTGCTTCGCGGAGCAAACTCGATCAATGGAAATAACTCGCCGATCTTTGTCGTTGACGGCGTCGCGATGTCGAATCGCGCGCGTGTCGGCAATCCTTCAGGCGGGTACGATTTCGGAAGCGCGATCTCCGACATTAATCCTGAAGACATCGAGACCGTCAGCATTCTGAAAGGCCCCAATGCAGCCGCTCTTTATGGTTCACGCGCGGCGAACGGCGTGATCGTCATCACGACGAAGAAGGGCGGCAACACGAACAACAAGATGCGGACGGAGTTCAGCACGAACTTTACGTCCGAGAATCCTTCCATACTTCCCAGCTATCAGAATCTGTACGGCCAGGGTGCGGGCGGTTCGTTCCAGTACGTTGATGGGCAGGGAAGCGGAGACTGCGATGGCTGCGACCAGAGCTATGGTCCGAAACTCGACGGCCGTCTGATCGATCAGTTCACGGGGAAACAGCAGCCGTGGGTTGCACATCCTGACAACGTCAAGAGCTTCTTCCAGACGGGCCACACCCTGTCAACGACCGTCGCAGTCAGCGGTGGCAATGATCGCGCGAGCGCGCGTCTTTCACTGGGTGCGGATAACATCAGCGGATACATTCCGAACAACACTTTCCACAAGACGAATGGGCTTCTCAATGCGTCGCTCAGGGTTAACAGAAAACTCAGCACCGACGCGAATCTCCAGTACATCCGCAACACCGGAGCGAATCGGCCTGGCGTTGGATATCAAAACGGAATCATGGAGCAATTCGTCTGGTTCGGACGCCAGGTGGACATGAATGCTCTCAAGAACTACAACGCCGGCGGCGCCAGTAACGGCGGTCCGAGCAGCAGGGAGTACAACTGGAACTACAACTACCACAACAACCCGTTCTGGCTCCAGTACGAAAATCCCGTCAGTGACGTGAGGGACCGTTTTGTCGGCAGCGTTGCGGCGCACTACAACCTCGCCGACGGAATTAACGCGACAGTGTCGAGCGGTTCTGACATCTATCGCCTGAATATCGATCAGCAATGGGCGCAGGGTCAGATCACCGGAAGTGGAATCGATCAGAAGTTTTTTGGCGGATTTGCGCTGACGAACGACTACAGCAGCGAAAACAGCACGAACCTGCTCGTCACGCTCCAGCGGCAGCTGCTGTCACGGCTCTCGTTTAACGCAACTGGCGGCAGCTCAATTCGCCGGGAGACCTTCAGTACGACGCGGACGGCAACTACGGGAATCACTGTGCCGTTCATTTACAACGTCTCGAACGCAGCAGTTACGCCGACCCTTTCTCAGAACCTCCAACGGCGGCAGGTGAACAGCGTCTATGGATCAGCGGCCATGACGATGTTCGACTGGTGGACGGTCGAAGGGACGGCTCGCAATGACTGGTCGTCGACGCTTCCGAAGGGTGCAAACTCCTACTTCTATCCTTCGGCCAACACGTCGATCGTCCTCACTGACGCCATTCCGAGCCTGAAGGGAAGGTTGTTCACATACGCAAAGGTTCGCGCCTCTGTTGCGCAGGTTGGCAACGACGCCGATCCGTACCAGCTCCGCACGACGTATGCGGGACTCTCCAGCAAGTACAACGGGCTCGCTCAGTTCACTCTCGGTGACGTGCTCGCCAACTCCGAGCTCAAGCCGGAAATAACGCACTCGAATGAAGTCGGTGCCGAGATTGGATTCTTTGATGGCCGCATCACTTTCGACGCGAGCGCGTACCAGAAGTACACGAAGAACCAGATTTTCAGCGCGCCGGTGTCAAACGCTTCAGGCTTCGCTGCCAAGTCGATCAACGCGGGCAAGATTACGAACAACGGCTTCGAAATGCTGCTGAACCTCACGCCAATCCAGACGAGGAATGGGTTCTCCTGGAACAGCACCTTCAACTACTCGAAGAACAAGAGCCGAGTCACTGAGCTCGCGCCGGGAGTTTCAACGCTCCTTCTCGGCAGCCTGTGGAACGGCCGTATCGAAGCCCGTCTCGACAAGCCGTACGGCGCCATCTACGGAAAGGGCTTCCTTCGCGATTCGGCGACGGGCCAACTCCTGCTCTCCGGCGGTCTACCCCAGGCGACAAAGACTCCGACCGTGTACTTCGGCACCATTCAGCCCGACTGGACTGGCGGCTGGGGCAACACGATCAACTTCAAGAGCATCACGCTTTATGGATTGTTCGATGTTCGCCGAGGCGGAAAGATCTACAGCGTGACGAATATGTTCGGTGACAACACTGGCGTTCTGGCGAGAACGCTCGAAGGTCGTGAGCAGGATTGGAACAAGCCCGGACGCGTCATTGCGGGCATCGACGAGGATACTGGCAAGCCGAACACCGTCAACGTCACGGCAGAGGAATACTACCAGTCCATTTATCCTTCGATCGAACCCTACGTCTACGACGCCGGATACGTCAAGTTTCGCGAGCTGCGAGCCGGAATCGAGCTTCCGCATTCATTCGCCGACCGGCTGAACGTGAGAGCGATCAGCCTGGCGGTGACGGGACGCAATCTGTTTACCTGGACCAAAGTTCCGAACATCGATCCGGAATTCTCGTATACCACCGGCAACTATCAGGGAATCGAGTTCGCGGCGTTGCCAAATGCACGGAGCTGGGGTCTCAGCTTCCGCATCACACCGTAACCGGAATCCAGAGGACTATGACAATGAAAAGCATGACACTCCTGAAGATCGGTTCGGGTCTCGTCTTCGCCGCGATGCTGGCGGCTTGCAACTCGGACAAGCTCACCGCGCTGAACAAAAACCCGAACAGCCCGGAAGACGTTCCTGCGGGTCCCATCTTCACCAATGCCGCACGCGTCGCATCGTCGCGCTGGCTCGGCTCTGGCTACAGTCTCAGACAGACCGAGTGGCTCTCGCAGCATCTTGCCGAGGTGCAGTACAACGATGAAGATCGTTATATCCGGCTGCACGGCGGTGACACCGAGGGCTCGTTTAACGGCGCGTACTCGGGCGAGCTGAAAGATTTCACCCAGATCATCAACAAGGGCATCGCCAGCGCGGCGCCGGGAACGTACGGCCCCGCATCAGTGATGCGGACGTGGGAGTTCTCGTACCTGACCAACACGTGGGGAGACGTCCCGTACTTCACCGCGCTCGTCGGGGACTCGACTGGCGGAAGCCTTTCGCCAAAGTACGATGCCCAGAAGGACATCTACACCGATATGTTCGCTCAGCTCGACAAGGCATCGAAGGCAATGGCAGCGGCTGGCGTTACCAACTCTCTTGGTGCGGCTGACCCGATCTATGCCGGCAATCTGCTCAAATGGGAGCGGTTCGCAAATTCGCTGCGTGCCCGACTCGCCATGCTCGTCATCAATGTTGATCCCGCAATGGCAAACACGCAGCTCACCGCGGCTTTCAACGCGCCTGGCGGAGTGTTCCAGTCGAACTCTGACAATGCAGTGTTCAAGTGGCCTGGAGACGGCGTCTACGACAACCCCTGGGCGGTGAACTTCAAGACACGCGACGATCACCGCATGTCGAACACAATCATGTCGCTGCTGCTTGGCAACTCCGATCCCCGCCTGCCGATCTTTGCGCAGCCGACGCCGGCGAACTCGTCGGTTTACGCCGGCAGTCCGAACGGCATTTCGCCTGCGCGCGCTGCCGCGGGTAACTACATCGTGAACGCCTCACGGCCGGGCGCGATTTTTTATTCCGGGAAGACTGCTTACGGAACATTCGGAGGCGCCGGGTCTAGTACGCCGTCGTATCTGATGACCTATGCGGAGATCGCTTTCATTCAGGCAGAAGCGGCACAGCGCGGGATCGGAGGATTGACATCGGGTCAGGCCGCCGGGTTTTACAATGCCGCAATCACTGCGTCTCTTGCGCAGTGGGGAGTCACGTCGGGAAACACGACCGCGTTCCTCGCGCAGCCGGGGATTGTTTACTCCAGTGGAAACGCCGGACTGGTACAAATCGGACAGCAGAAGTGGCTGGCGCTGTTTACAGACGGCGGAACAGCGTGGGCTGAGTGGCGGCGTACGTGCCAGCCAGCGACGATCAAACCCGGCGTCGACGCGTCAGTGGGAACGGTGCCTCGCCGCTTCGAATATGCGGTTCTCGAATACACGGTCAATGAGGCGAACGTGACCGCTGCTGGCACTTCACTCGGCGGTGATACATACGCTGGAAGGATGTACGTCGACAAGAGTCCAACCGCGGCGCCCACGTACGTGGCGGGCTGCGGAGTTCGGTGACTCTGTCTGAAAAACAAGAAAGCCCTCCGTTGTCCGGGGGGCTTTTTTGTCGAGAGAGTCTTGTAGCTTCTATCGATTCTTGGTCCAGACCACAATACTTCCGCAGGCTCGCGTCGTTCTGTCCATGTACTGAGCAGGAGTGCCCGCCATTGATGTATAGAACTCGAGTCCTGCAATGTCAGTCGCCGACACAAGATCATCCACCTCAGAATTCGGAACTCTCTGCCCGTCAATCCACAACATTGGCTGGCAGCCGCGAATTCGTACAGTTGCCCCGACGAGTGCTGAGGACGCCAGCGTAACTCCAGGTACGTTCCTGAACATGTCCGTCGGATACATCGCGCCGCGCTTTCTGATATCCTCGGCCGTGTAGAACTTGGCGTAGCTGCCGCGGGCTGCCTTGTGGTCGTAGAACTCGCGAAGAGCGTCGTGCTCTTCTGCGCGGACCAACATCGAGTCGAGCTCTGCCGGCACTGGTTTGAGCATGACATCGATTGAGGTTCGTTTGTCGCTCGTCCTTTTGATCTCTACTTCCCGCACCTCATAGCCGAGCCTGCGAAAGCGGACGAGAACGTCCCCGTCAGGAAGGCCACTCAGAACGAAGCGTCCATCTTTTTTGGTCTTGACCGCCTTGCTCGAACCTGGTGGTCTTATGATCGACACTTCGACTTCGGGAATCGGTGTGCTGGAGACATCCGTCACAACGCCAGCGAGCTCGTGATCCGTTCCAGAAGTTTCTGCCAACGCTGGCAAATAAGCGGACGCCGCGTTCACGGCGACGGCCACGCATTTCATCGCTACTGTCAGGTTCATTAAAGCCTCAGTTAGCCACTCCATGATGAATTGCTAACCGTCGCAGGGAATGTCAAGGCACCCGCTCTCCACTTGCCATCCCTCGCTGGGGAGGTCAACGTATGCATGATGACTGATGCAACGCTTCCTCAAATCCTCGTCGTCGACGACAACGAGGACAACGCCCATATAATAAGGGACTACCTCGAGTCGAAGGGCTATCCGATCTCGGTCGCCTACAACGGCGATGAGGCG
>JBDSBT010000238.1:0-5864 GCA_039921425.1 Gemmatimonadaceae bacterium
CGCTGGCGATCCTTGCCGCAATCGGTGGCATTTACAGCCTGTACCTCTGCTACATGGGACTTCCAGTTCTCATGAAGTCGCCCGCCGACAAGACGATGACCTATTTCATCGCGGTCGTGGTGGCGGCGATAGTCCTCTATTTCGTAATCGGGGCGATCACCGCAAGGATGATGTTCTTCTAGACGAAAAAGCGTCGGGAGTTGTCGCTGGCAGCGTTTAAGTTCGAGTCTTGCAAACTGTAAAACTCACGACTGGATCACTGTAAACTGAGAACTCCTGACGCTTTGTTTAGTAGTCTACCGGGCGAAGGTACGCCTCTCCAATCGCGGTACCACTAAGCATCGCCACCGTAGGCAGCCTCCGCTTCCAGTGAGTTCCAGACAGCCGCTTCTGCACGCGATCGATCTCCGCCGCGCTAAACCCATGCTCCCTTACATCGGCGGCGGAATATCCGCTCACCAGCCAGTTCAGAATCTGATCTGCCCGCGCGTAACTGATCCCGAAGTCTCCCTCGTCTGTCTGGCCCTCGATCAAGTCAGCTGAGGCCGGCTTGTCGACGATCTCATCAGGCACGCCCAAGTACCGCGCCAGTGTCCAGACCTGCGTCTTGAAAAGGTCACCGAGCGGATTGATCGGGGGTGAATCGTCCGCATGCCAGGTGAAGTAACCGAGCAGTCTCTCGGTCTTGTTGCCGGTTCCCAGCGGAAGCGCGCGGTGCTTCGCTGCCTGGTCGAATAGTGTGATCATCCGCATTCGCGCCATGACATTACCACGTCGAGCGCCATCGGCATCAGGCTCGTTCGAGAGATATCCGTCCACAGCCGCACTGATGTCGATCGTTCGGCTCTCGATTCCCAGCTGGTCGATCACGAGGTCGGCGTGCGAGAGCGAATCGGGACTCGACGTTCGGTAGGGCATCCGGATTCCCAATACGTTCGACGGGCCCAGGGCTCTCGCGGCGAGGAACGCCGTAACGGCAGAGTCCACCCCGCCGGAAATCCCTACGACGCCCTTCGTGAAGCCACGAAGCTTGAGTTCCTCACGCAGGAACGAGACGAGCCAGTCGGCTGTCAGCGCGGGATCGATGTCCAGAGACGCCGGCCCGAACACGGACTTCGGCGCAGCGAGAACAGCAAGACTCGATGCCTCGGTGTTCGATACGTTTACCTTCGATCCGTTTGTCCCGTGTGCTGCGATCGGCCGCCTATCGGCCGATTGGTCCCCCGAAACAATTCCAGACTGCGTAGACCCGTTCGTTGAAGCGGGGTCAAAATCGAGCACGATGGGCTCGTTTAGCCGAATCTTGTCGATTGTTCGAACGAGATGAGGAAGCATCGTCTGTAGATCGGTCAACAGTGGCATCTCAACCCGCGCGCGTGTCAGCTCAGTCGTATCCAGCATTACAGTGGCGATCGATTCATCCCACATCGGCGCGCGCAGCTTGATGTCGCCCTTTGGCCCTGCAACCACAGAGCCACCGGGAAACGTCTTTCCGCCCTCAGTGCCAACGAGCTGGATGAGTGAGGTGAAGACTCCATGCTCCGACGCGATGTCGCGAGCGAGCCGCTCCCAACGCTCGAGGCTCGACGGTCCTGCGTGGTCGTCGGTTCTGGGTTGAAGCCCGCGGGCCGGCGACGCGCACGGAATGAAGATCACCTGTGCTCCATCAAGCGCGGCGATAGTTCCAGACAGGCTGTGCCACGCGTCTTCACAAACGAGCATCGCGGCGCGCCCCCAACTCGTATCGAAGCTGCGTATCTCGAATCCGCGGTCAACGAACCGCTCCTCATCGAAGAGTCCGTATGTTGGCAGGAATACTTTCCGGTGCACATGACGCACGATCGGCGTATCGCCGCCCAGCGTCACGTAAAGCGCACTATTATAGATCGAGTTGTTCCAGATCTCGTAAAACCCGAGTCCGATGTCCATCGGCTCGAGCGATGAGACGGCGGCGCGATATTGCGCGTCGAGATCGCGAACGAGAGTTCCCGCTGTTACGGCCTGATCACGAACTCCGCCTTCGAGGAAGTACCCGCTTACGGCGGACTCCGGAAGGAACGCAACATGCGGTCTTGGGGTTAGTGAATCGAGCTGCGCGAAAATACCGCCGAGCCGGGCGATGTTGTTCTGGTAGTCGCCCTTTTTCGGCTTGAACTGAACGATTGCAAGGTGCACGGATTGATGCATTACAATGAAGTTGCCATGCACTACATGCGTGGGCAACGGCTGAAGGTGATAGCTCTCGTCGCCGCCCTCCTGTGGTCGGCGCCGCTGTCCGCGCAACAACCTGCCAAACGGACGGGCGAGGTCTGGCAGATCGTCGCGCAGCCGCAATCCTCGGAAATCTTCGCGAGAGACGGCTCGCTCATCGGCGAAGTCGGGCCTCAGATACGACACAGCGTATCGATCCGAACTCTTCCCAGGTACGTCGGGCAGGCATTCGTCGCGGTCGAAGATCAACGCTTCTACCAGCACGACGGCGTCGACATGGTCGGCATCGCCGGAGCGATCAAGGATAACATCCTCGGCGATCGACGTGGTGCGAGCACGATCACCCAGCAGCTCGTCGGCAATATGCATCCGGACCTGATCGACCGGCGCGACCAAAGTCTGTCGCGAAAGCTTCGCGAGCAGAGCGCCGCCCGCGAGATGGAGCGTCACTACAACAAGGAGCAAGTTCTCGAAGCGTATCTGAATCAGATCGGCTTCGCCCATGGCTGGTACGGAATCGAGGAAGGGGCTCGCCACTATTTCGGGAAGGGCGCGTCAAAGCTGACGCTGGCAGAGGCGGCAACCCTCGCTGCAATGCCGAAGGGCCCTGAGATCTACGAGCCGGTGAAATTTCCGGACCGCGTCCGCGATCGGCGTAACACAGTGCTCGCGCTTATGGCCCAGCAGAAGTTCATCACGCCCGCGCAGGCGCGCTCGGCCGAGGTGTTGCCGCTGGTGACGGTGACAGACTACGGAATGTCTGCGGCGGCGCCGTACTACGTCGATGTCGTGAAGATTCAAGCGCAGCGTGCGGGCATTGCGCTGGCTCAGGGTGGCTATCGCATCTACACCGCGCTGGATCCGGCGCTTCAGGTCGCTGCCGTGAGCTCGTTGACGGAAGGACTGGCTGAGGTCGAGGCGAGAGCCGGTTATTCGCATCCCACCACTGCTGGCACGGGCAACCAATCCGACTACCTGCAAGGCGTGGCCGTCGCACTCGATCCGACAACGGGCGACGTCCGCGCGCTCGTCGGCGGGCGCGACTACAGGCAATCCCAGTTTGATCGTGCTATTGACGGAAAGCGCCAGCCCGGATCTTCGTTCAAGCCGATCGTGTATGCTGCGGCGATTGCCGACAGTATTCCTCCAAATGCGATAGTCGGTGATACAGCGATCTCGATTCGATTGCCCAACGGCACATACTATCGTCCCGACAACTCCGATCACCAATACCTTGGCGCAATCACTCTGCGTGAGGCATTAGCGAAGTCGCGGAACGCAGTTGCGGTTCAAATCGGACAGCAGGTTGGAATGGATTCGGTGGCTGCGCTTGCGAAGCGAATGGGAATTCAGAGCGTGATCGCTCCATATCCGTCCAGTGCGATCGGAGCCTCCGTCGTTCAGCCGCTCGACATAATCGCCGCTTATACGACGTTCGCGAACCTTGGCACGCCCGTCGAGCCGCGATTCATCCATCGAATCGAGGATAAGTCGGGAAAGGTGGTCTACAGCGGACCGGTGCGCGCGCTTCCACCGGCACTCGATCCTCGCGCGACATTCGTGATCCGCGACATGATGCGAGACGTGGTGGAGCGGGGAACAGCGTCGTCGATCAGGAAATACCTTCCGGCCAACATTCCAGTCGCTGGAAAAACAGGAACGACCAACGACAATTCCGATGTCTGGTTCATCGGCCTCACCCCGGACCTCGTAGCAGGTGTGTGGCTTGGCTTCGACAAGCCGAAGACGATCACGCCCGGAGCTGCAGGCGGCTCGCTCGCTGCTCCCGTCTGGGGAAAGATGATGTCGCGCTACTACGCGAGCAGTGCGGGCCGCTCATCGATCGAGCGCTCGGCCGGCCAGTGGAATCCGCCCATCGGTGTCATCAGCGGCGAGCTCGACCGGGTTACCGGCGAACTCGCGACGATAGCCACCCCGGCACAGCGTCGATATACGGAATATTTTGTGGAAGGAACCGAGCCAGACGCTTTGAAGGCAGATGTCTGGAAGCTTTTCAGGTGGGGACCGATCGCCTTCTAATCTTAACCGTGCATCGGCGTCCTTCCCTTCCGCTTTTCAAAATGCGGTGTTCCGACCGCGATTGTCTCCTCACGGGAAGACAAAAAAATCCCGGCACTGACGAAGTGCCGGGAGAATTAACCCCTGTTTCGCAAAACCGCGAAGCTAACGTTACGCCGCGCTTTCCAGCGGCTTCACGTCCTCGATTGCAGGCGGCTTGACGAGAGCGATCTCGAGCACCTCCATCAGGTTGTCAACCGGATAAAACGTCAGCGTTTCGCGAACCTCGTCCGGCACGTCCTCGATATCCGCCTCGTTCGCCTTCGGGATGATGATGTGCTTGATCCCCGCCCGATGCGCACCAAGGACTTTTTCCTTCAGGCCGCCGATCGGCAACGCTCGGCCGCGCAGCGTGATCTCACCGGTCATCGCAACGTCGCGCCGCACCGCGCGGTCTGACATTTCCGATACCAGGGCGGTAGCGATTGCCAGCCCAGCCGAAGGGCCGTCCTTCGGAATCGCCCCGGCAGGTACGTGAATGTGTGCTTCAATCGCGCCGAGCCGGTCCTTCGGAATTCCGAGCTTCGCTGCGTTGTTCGTGGCGTAAGTGAATGCCGCGCGCGCGGACTCCTTCATCACGTCACCGAGCTGCCCGGTGAGAATGAGCGACACCGCTCCCCCGGGGCCCGTTTCGGTCGCATCGGCGTTCCGGTTTCCGTAGTACCGGCGAATCGACGCTTCGACAAACATGATGTCGCCGCCCATCGGCGTGTAGTACATGCCAGTCGCGATGCCTACCTCGTTCTCAGCCTGGGCTCGCTCGGGGTGTACCTTTGGACGCCCGAGCAGCTCGCGAACTTCGTCCGCGGTTATTTCTTCGTCCACGATCGGGCCTGTTTCGCCCATCGCGATCTTGCGCGCGACCTTTCTTGCTACTGCGCCCAGTTGGCGCTCGAGCTGCCTGACTCCGCTCTCACGAGTGTAATTCGAGACGACGCTCATCACCGCTTCATCGGTGAAGTGAATTCCCTTGTCGCTCAGCCCCGACTCCTCGAGCTGACGCGGAATCAGATATTTCTTCGCTATCTCGGCCTTTTCCTTCTCGGTATACCCGGAGAAATCGACGACTTCCATACGATCGAGCAGGGGACCAGGAATGTTCTGCACGAAATTTCCAGTCGCGATGAAAAGGACTTCGCTCAGGTCGAACGGAATGCCAAGGTAGTGATCCGTAAACGTGTCGTTCTGTGCCGGATCGAGAACTTCGAGCAGCGCACTCGACGGATCTCCCTGGTATGACTGGCCAAGCTTGTCCACTTCGTCGAGAAGGAAGACAGGATTCTTTGTGCCTGCCTGCTTCATTCCCTGGATGATCCGGCCGGGCATGGCACCGACGTACGTGCGGCGATGTCCGCGGATGTCCGCTTCGTCGCGCGCTCCGCCAAGCGCAACACGGACGTACTCGCGTCCGAGCGCACGGGCGATCGATTTGGCAATGGAAGTCTTTCCGACTCCCGGAGGGCCGATGAACAGAAGGATCGGGCCCTTCGCCATGGCTTTGGCCTTGGCTTCCTTTTTGTCAGTGATCGGCTTCGCGTCATCGTCCACGATCGCAAGCGAGGGCGTCGCGTCAT
>JBDSBT010000239.1:0-7053 GCA_039921425.1 Gemmatimonadaceae bacterium
GACATTCACGTGATGGGCAACCGCAAGAACGCTTGGTTCAAGGATCCGGACGGAAATATTCTTTCAGTCGTTAACAAAGGCTGACACCTACCGGCTACAGCTGTCGCTTCGAGTACAGCTTGCCGCCAGGCCGCAACGCGCTTACGGTATCAGAGGAGAACGCGTAGGCGGACATGCCATCATGGCACTCAATTGTCATGCTTTTTCAATGCGTTTATGCCTGCTGACTCATCCTAAGTGCGCCTCGGTATTGCGCGTTGAAGCTAAACCCACATTTTTGCACTGATGTCCGACACGCAGCTTCCCGATTACTACGAAGTTCTCCAGATCTCTCCCAACGCCGACAGTGAAACGGTAGAGAGGGTGTTTCGTCATCTGGCCAATCGGTATCATCCGGACAACAGGGAAAGCGGCGACTCCGACAGGTTCACCGGGCTGGTAGATGCTCACAACATTTTGTCAGATCCGGAGAAGCGCGCGAAGTACGACGTGAGTTACGACAGTCTGCGCCAGGAGAGATGGCGCATTTTTAATCAGGATTCGACGACGAGCGAGATCGTCAGCGATACGCGTATTCGTCTGGCGCTCCTCTCTCTATTGTATGTGGCGCGGCGAAATAATGCTCGCGAGCCCGGCATGGGCCCCCTCGAGCTCGAGCGGATTCTTGGGTGCAGCGGCCCGGTGCTCGAGTTCCACCTCTGGTATCTAAAAGAGAATGGCTGGGTCCAGCGCCTCGACACGGGGTTGCTCGCGATTACCGCTCCTGGCGTCGACCGTCTGTTCGATCTTGGTGGCCCGCCGCGCACCGGCCCTCATCTTCTCCAGCCAGGTGATGCTGCAGAGAGAGAGACGGGGGCAGCGTAGTCAGTCCCACCAGCCGTGCATGTACCACTCGCCGCTCATCGCTTCGCGGTACATCCATACCAGCGTTCCATCGTCTGTAACGCAGCGGAAGTACTCGCGCGCAAAGGGGTTTTCCCATTGTTCTCCGGAGATACGGTCGGGACCGGCCGCTGACTTTAGAATAATCCACCCCTCATTCTCCCGATATTTCACCGGCAAATCGTGGTCGCGACGCCGGGTTGTCTTCACGGTGATCCGTTTCGGATTCGGCAAGAGCTGAAGCGTGAGCTGCGGATCGGCGCGCGTCTCACGCACAATGTGAGCGCAAGCGGCATGCGACGGCTCCTGCACCTGCCAGGTAGTGCGCTTTTCGAGCAGAGGATGTCCGCTGTTCGACGGCACTACGATCACTGCTCCCTGATCGTCGAGCAGCTGCGCGACAGTTTCCTCGGTCGCTCTCGCGGTGCCGAATCCACGATCGAAGATGTCGCCCTGCCGCTCGGCTTCTCCGGTAACCGCTTCCACACGCAGCTCGATGCCAGTCACTGAATCGGGAAGCTCGATGCGATCGAGATGGGTGCGGATGAGGCGCATCCACGCTTTTCGGCTCGACGTTGAGCGCGATGGCCGAACGAGATGCTCGTAGCTGCTGCGATTGGCGAGAGAAAAGATGAGAGTCATTTCGCGCGCGCAGTGTCCGTCGCTTTCGAGTGCGGTCGAAACGCTGTCAACGAGCGCGTTGATGACGAACACGAGGCGCTCGGGATCTGAAAGCGTGTAATCCACCCAGTCGAGCGAGGCCTGCGGAAGCGACCTCGGCATCGCGGAAAAGATTAGCCGGTTGTCGTCGGCGCGCGCCAGCCGCCAGAGATACACGCCTTCGCCGCCGAATCTCACTTCGACCGATTCCTGCCGGAGGCGGGCGAGATCGCCGCAAGTCTCGATTCCCACTCCTTCGAAGAGGTTCTCGAGAGGTGACGAAGGCAGGAGTGCGGCAATCGGCTGGCTGGCGAGGAATTTCGATTCTTCGCCGACATCTATTTTGAGTATTCTGGTGTTGGGGGCCGACAGTCTGCTGGCAACCTCCGCTATGATAGGCACTTCACTGACGCCTAATTTGGCATTAATGACGCCTTTCTGTTCTAATACTGTTATTAAATCTTTGCATATTGCATCTATCTTCAGGCTTTTTCCATCCACCCAGATCTGTCCCTTACCCCCGTCCAAGCTCAGCCTTGGCGCCACCTTTAGCATAGCAGGCGCGAGCTGATCGAGAGGATGAGCAACCGGATCAGGAATGAAGATACAGATGTAAGTCATAGCATTTACCGGGGGTGTAAATCATATACCGAATAAACACCGAAAACAAGTAAAGCTTCACACGATGAACATGAACGGGACTCAGCCGGTCTCGGTACCCACTGTGCGTCGGCTGTACACGGCTGGCGTGAAGCCAACTGCAAATCCTGCTGTTTCTCGCTGCAACTGATTACGACAACTTGCTCTTCATTCCCCGCCTATCAGGAAGCCCCGCCTGCAGCGCCACTCGAAAATCATGAGCAACAACAGGAACCCGGATCTCCACCTTTCGATTCCATCCGAGTGACTGCGCGTTCACCTTGATGTTCACCGAATCCACCTCGGCTTCATCACCAAAGGGCGTCCGCTTCCAGTCGTAACTGTTGGGAAGAATCCGCGAAACGAGCCGTAGACTAGCCATGGATGTGTGAGTCGTCAGTGCGACGAATGCCGTTCCGCCTTCGCGAGCAGCGCGTGAGAGACGCACCATCTCCGTGCCGGCAGGCTCCGATCCGGTGAGAACAATTATCCCGAATCCTCCGCACCGAAGCAGCTCTTCCGTTGCGCGGAGAGAGTTCCGGCGATTTGCCGGACGCACAAGGATTGGCCCTTCATCCCAGGATTGGCCGGTGATGGTGCCCAGCCCGTCAATCCACGCCGCCCGCTCCCCGGTCCCGGCGGCCGAGTGACAGGCGGCGCGGAGGATGGCGGTGGCGCCGCCTTGAGGCATCCACACCGAGAGCCTTCCACGAGGCAATCCCCCTCCCGGCAAAATCGCATCGAGTAGCCCGATGCCTGTCGCGACAGGCTCTGCCGTACAATGCGTAACCGGAACGGCATCCGGAAATTTCTGCTCTAATAGCGATCTGAGTAGTGCCGAGGCTGACAAGGTGCTTATTGGGTTTGGGCCTCCTTTTAGTCTATACCGAACAAATGCCGAAAGCAAATGGGCGATCGAGAGGAATAGCCTGCGCGGTCTCATCAATGGCTTCGGTGCTTCAAACCCCGGTCAGAAATTTCCTGAGCACCCCGCGTTCGGACAGCTAACGCCAAAAGCATGGGGCGTGCTCGGCTACCGGCACATCGATCATCACTTCAGACAATTTGGTGTGTGACACGTGCCCGTCATCCTTCGCACAGCAGGACTGCTCATCCTGTCGAACGTCTTCATGATATTTTTGTCTTCCGCGGACACATGGCACCGGGGCTGAGGGTTGGCCGCTCTCATGTCTGCGCTACGTCGTTCTGTCCTTCCCCACAAAATACAATCGCAAAATGATCTTCCCCACGCTCCGTCGTTTATCTGTGGTCTCTGTATCCAAAGCAGTTGCAGTTCTGGCTATCGCAACAAGCCTGCAAGCTCAGACAACGACCCAGGCATACGATTCGTCGTACTTCAACGGTCTCGACTGGCGAAGCATTGGACCAAATCGCGGCGGACGCTCCATCACATCCGCCGGAAGCTCGTCGCGGCCCAACGAGTACTACTTCGGCGCAACTGGCGGTGGTCTCTGGAAAACGATCGACGGCGGCACCTCATGGAAGCCGGTCACTGACGGCAAAATCCGCAGCTCATCTGTCGGCGCAGTGGCTGTGGCCGAGTCGAATCCGGATGTCGTGTTCATCGGTATGGGGGAAGTGCAGCTGCGCGGGAACATCATGCAAGGCGATGGCGTTTACCGCTCGGGAGATGCGGGCAAGACATGGACGCACATGGGCCTCGCCAACACGCAGGCAATCGCACGGATCCGTATCGACAAGACGAATCCCGATCTCGTCTACGTCGCAGCGCTGGGCAAGCCATCGGCGCCGAGCAGCGACCGGGGTGTTTATCGATCGAAGGACGGCGGGAAGTCGTGGCAGCGCATCCTCTACCGAAACGATTCGACTGGCGCCGTTGATCTCGTGATCGATCCGAACAATCCGAAAGTTCTTTTCGCCTCGATGTGGCAGGCGTACAGGATTCCGTGGAAGATGTCGAGCGGTGGCGCGGGCAGCGGGCTGTTTCGATCCACGAACGGCGGTGATACGTGGACGGAGCTTACGCGCGTCAAGGGAATGCCGAGGAGTGTCATTGGGAAAATTGGAGTCTCCGTATCCGGCGCAGACTCAAAGCGCGTTTATGCGATCGTCGAGGCAGACTCGGGTGGCGTGTTTCGCTCGGACGATGGCGGCGATACCTGGCTTCGCACAAATAACGAAAGAAAACTTCGCCAGCGCGCGTTCTACTACACACGCATCTACGCCGATTCGAAGAACAAGGACCGCGTCTACGTTCTGAATACAGGCCTGTACCGATCCGACAGTGCGGGGACAAAATTCAACTCCACGCTTCGGCCGCCGCACGGCGACAATCACGACCTCTGGATAGCGCCAAACGATCCAGAGCGCATGGTGGAGAGCAACGATGGCGGGGGAACTGTATCGGTGAACGGCGGCACGACGTGGACGAACCTTCATTTCCCAACAGCGCAGGTCTATCACGTTGCAGTAACGACGGATTTTCCCTATCACGTCTGCGGCGCGCAGCAGGATGAAGGCACGTTCTGCGTGCCAAGCTCGGGCTGGGACAATCTTAAGGGAATCAACGATCGTCAGGGCGACTGGGCGTATGACGTGGCCGGCGGGGAGAGCGGATACATCGCGCCGAATCCGTCGAACCCCGACATCATCTACGCGGGAAGTCAGGGCGCACTGCTCACGAGATACAACCGGCGCAACGGGCAAGTCAGGGACGTGCAGGTCTTTCCCCGGTTCTTTTCCGGCGAGCCGGCGAGCGCCCTTCCAGAGAGATGGCAGTGGACGTTCCCGATTGTCTTCGCGCCGCGCAACTCAAAAGTGATCTACACGTCGTCGCAGCATCTGTGGAAGACATCGAATGAGGGTCAATCGTGGACGCGCATCAGTCCTGACCTCACGCGTCACGATCCGATGACGCTTGGTGAATCTGGCGGCCCGATCACGCACGACATGAATGGACCGGAAGTGTACGCGACGATCTACACGGTCGCACCGTCGCCGCGTGACAGCATGACGATCTGGACCGGCTCGGACGACGGACTGGTCTTCATTACTCGCGATGGTGGGAAGAGCTGGAAAAACGTCACGCCAGCCGGCCTGCCGCCGTTCGCGCGAATCAGCATCATCGATGCATCGCCGCACGCGACAGGAACTGCGTACCTCGCTGCAAAACGATATCAGCTCGACGATCGAACGCCGTACATCTACATGACCACGGACTTCGGCCGCATCTGGACAAAGATCGTGAACGGCATTCGCGACGACGACTACGCGCATGTGGTTCGCGAAGATCTGAAGAAACCAGGACTTCTCTACGCCGGAACGGAGCACGGCATCTACGTGTCGTTCGATACGGGCGCGCATTGGCAATCGGTGTCGCGCAACCTTCCCGACGTGCAGGTGTCTGATATCGCGCTTACCGGAAACGACGTTGTAATCGCGACGCACGGGCGATCGATGTACGTGCTGCCAAACATTTCGCCGCTCCGCGAGATGTCGTCGTCACCGACGAAGGCACCTCTGCATCTATACACACCTGCGACTGCCACCCGCAACGTCGATCAACCGACTTTCCAGTATTACCTTGCCAGGCAGGCCGACAGTGTTCGCGTTGACATCCTCGATGCGGCCGGAGAGCTCATCAAGAGCTACATCGGTACGCCAGCGGACACTGCGATCAAGCCGGCTGTGTCAGCGGTGCCGGGTTGCGACGCAGGTCGCGCGAGAGATCCGAGCGCTCCGACAAAAGCCGGATTGAATTCGTTCAGCTGGAACGGCCGCTATCCAGGTGCTGTAGGCTTCGATTGCATGATCATCTGGAGCGGCAATCCAACATCGGGCCCGATGGCCGTTCCAGGCAGTTATCAGGTTCGCGTGTCTGCCAACGGCATGACGGAAACAAAGCCGTTCACGATTCGCCGCGATCCGCGACTCATTGGAATAACGGACGCAGACCTGAAACAACAATATGCGCTCGCGTCGAAGATCACCTCGCGCACAAATGATGCAAACCAGGCTATCATACGGATCCGGGCGCTTCGGGATCAGCTCGCACAAAGTGCCGTCGCATCGACGCAATCGGACATTAAAAGCGCCATCACACAGGTAGTCACGGATCTCACTCGAATAGAGGAAGCGCTGTATCAGACGCGAAATCGCAGTGGTCAGGATCCGCTGAACTTCCCGATCAAGCTGAACAACCGGCTTGCGACGTTGAGGGAAGTCGTCGAAAGCGGGGACGCGCGACCAACCGCTGGTTCCTACTCCGTATTCAAGGAATTGTCTGCTGACCTCGACACTCAGCTCGCGGCTCTCCGGGCGATAACCGACCAGAGAATTCCGCAGCTCAACAAGCTGCTCACTGCGTCAGGGAAGAAGCCGATCACAGTTTCGCCATAGGTCGTAAACAATGACGACAATTCAACTGAACCAGATTCGCCCCGCAGTGAGAACGAGAAATACCGCGAAGCCGCGTTTCAGCTGAACCGGCGACAGGTGCTGCGCCAGACGCGCACCGATCCACACGCCAACGAATAATCCTGCCGCAATCCAGAGGGCCGCCCGATATCGAGGTGGTCTTTTCGATAGTACTCCCATACGCCGAGTGCTCTGACGGGAAGCAGCAACGCCGCGAGAAATGTCCCGGTGGCAACGATGGGCGCCAGGCCCCCAAGCAGAATTAGTGGCGGGACGATTACGGCGCCACCGCCGATTCCGAAGATGCCGGAAAGAACGCCGGCAAGAAGTCCAAATCCAATGAAGAAGAGCTGCACTGTTTCCTCTCGGTGTGGCGGCGGACACTACGCACGACAATATTGCGACACTCAACAACCATGAAGAGAGCGCGCAATGACGCAGCCTGCTGCGGTATTCAAAGGTATTCGCACGGTG
>JBDSBT010000240.1:0-16807 GCA_039921425.1 Gemmatimonadaceae bacterium
CGCGATGATCCAACACTGGATGTAGCGATGCATCTGAGATCTGGCGCCCTCGCGACCTTGCGCGCCGCCGATCACACGGCGTACACGGTCTTTGAAATGGACATCTTAGGCAGTGGCGGGCGGGTTCGGATCATCGATTCAGGATTTGAGATCGAGGTCTATAAACCGTTGCCGAGTCTGCGATACGAGGGATATACCGAGTTGCAGCGAGTACCGATGGACTTTGGCGATCGGCGGGACCTCATGCTTCACGCTGTCGAGGATATGGTTGGATGTATCGAGACTGGCCGGGACCCGCTTTGCACAGCCGCAGATGGGGTGGCTGCCGCGCAGATAGCTGACGCTGCCGTCAAATCATGGGAGCGGCACGGTGGGGTCGTCGAGCTGAACGTATCAACCCCCATCATTTCTGTTCAGGACAGGTAATTGCCCGGCTGTCGGACGGACCACGCGGCGTCGCTTCGTGTCCTTTGTGCCTTCGTGGCCAATGAATTTGCCCTTTATTGAAAGCCGATCGGAGCGCATCTTTCTAGCAGAATGACCCTCGCAATCTTCGGCGGTTCCCCAACCAGAACCAAGCCATTCCCCGTTTACGGCACTCTCGGCGACGAGGAAAAGGCAGCGGTAATCAAAGTCCTGGACTCCGGGAATCTCTCAGGGTTTCTCGGCACCTGGTCACCGCAATTCTACGGCGGCCCGCACGTCCGCCAGCTCGAAGAAGAATGGCAGAAATACTTCAACGTTGCTCACGCGGTGACGATGAATTCCGCGACGTCGGCGTTATGCGCCGCGGTCGGCGCTGCGGGCGTTGGACCGGGCGACGAAGTAATCGTGTCGCCGATCACGATGACGGCGTCCGCAACGGCGGCGCTGGCCTACGGCGCGATCCCCGTTTTCGCCGACATCGATCCCGAGACATTTAACGTCACCGCGGAGACGATCGAAGCAAGCATTACTGCGCAAACGAAAGCGATCATGGTCGTGGACATTCTCGGACATCCCGCAGAATTCGCCGAGATCATGGCGTTGGCTGCGAAGCGTGGACTCGTGGTGATCGAAGACGCCGCGCAGGCCCCGGGGGCGATCTACAATGGCCGCTTCGCGGGGACGCTCGCCCATATCGGCGTCTTCAGTCTTAATTACCACAAGACCATCCACACCGGCGAGGGTGGAGTCGCGGTCACTGACGACGCGGTTCTCGCCGAGCGTCTCCAGTTGATTCGCAATCACGCCGAGGCCGTCGTGGAGGGGAAGGGAACCGCGAGTCTGGTCAACATGGTCGGGTTCAACTACAGGATGACTGAAATTGAAGCGGCAATCGGCAGCGCCCAGCTTCATAAGCTCGATACGCTCCTCACCGCGCGAATCGAAGCCGCGGATTATCTGACGAGACGCATCTCGGAGATATCTGGACTAACACCGCCTGTTGTGAAACCGGGCGTGAAGCACGGTTACTATCTCTACGCAATTCGATACGACGCCAGGCGGGTTGGTGTCAGCCGCGAGCGGTTTGCTGAGGCAGTTCGGGCGGAAGGAATTCCGCTCGCCACACGGTATGCCCCACCCCTCTACTTCATGCCCCTCTACCAGAAACGGATTGCCTTTGGCAGCGGCGGATTTCCATTCACCTATGAGGGATACAAAGGGAGCGTGAGTTACGAGCGCGGGATCTGTCCGGTCGCCGAAGCGATGTGGGAAACCGACGTGATGGTTGGAAACTTCTGTCACGCTAACGTGACTCAGGCGGATCTCGACGACGTGGTTAGCGCCCTCGAGAGAGTCGTCGCCGGCGCTCGCTCTCTTGACGGTGTTAATTCCAGCCCCATCGCCTCCAGCCGAGTGGCCGAGGACGCGGCCTGAAAAAGCGGAGCGTAGACGATCTCCCTCGCTATTCCGCCTGGCCTGCCCGGCTCGTTGGTAGCGAGCCGTGGGAGCAGCTGGTCAAGAACCGCCCGGAAATTGAGCGCGAGTATCAACTCGAGAAGTGGGGAGCTCTTCTCGCCAATGTCGAGGAGAGCCCGTGGCCGCTGCGCCTCGCTGACCTCGACCTGATCATGCAGGGCGGTGATGACCTGGTCGCCTACGCTAACGGCTCAGATCTGTTCGAAACGACGGCCAAAGATGCGCACCTTCGCTACCGGGATTTTGTCGCCAACATTTTGAGAGATTATCTGCCGGCAACCGGGCTCGTTGAGCTTGGAGCAGGATACGGTAGCGTGATTGTGGACATGGCGCGCCGCCCGGAATTCGCCGGGGTGCCAGCGTTCGGCCTCGAGCTGACCGCTGCCGGAACCCAGCTCATCAAGCACATGAGCGCAGCCGAAAACGTGAACGTCACGGCCGGCGAGTGCGACATGCTGGCCAGGAATGTTACCGATGTACCGGTTCCACACGGCGCTTTGGTCTTCACTTCATACGCTGCGTGCTACGAGCCGCGGCTCGATAAATCGTTTCTCTCGGGCCTCGCAGCACTGCGCCCCAAGGCGGTAGTTCTCATCGAACCGTGCTATGAGCATTGCGACGATTCGACCCTACTTGGCCTACTCCGGCGACGCTATATTGAGGTGAATGATTATAACACCAATCTGGCGACTCTCCTCCATGAGGAACGTGAGGCCGGATCGGTCAAAATCCTCAACGAGCGAAAGGCCGCGTTCGGACCGAATCCTCTGCTCGCCGCTTCGGTGATCGTGTGGGAGCCAGCGAAACGGAACTGAAGCTCAGACTGCGGGCAATTTTACGCGGTTCGGTTCACCAACAACATAAAAGCAACGTCAGATAGTGCCGAGACTTCTCGACAAGATTCCCGTACCCATCAGGGCCGCTGCGTGGCACGCGATCAATCGCATGCCGAGGCCTGTCCAGCGACTGTTTCCCCATACCGACGAGTACCGCCGGTGGAAGATGGAGAAGCTGTACGATCTCGCGCCAACGCCGGCGCCCGGCGCGCCCACAGTTTTGTTCTGGGTTCCTGGTGGCATGCACGTGCTGCTTCACGTCGAGACCGTCATCGCGGCGGCCCTCAAATTTCGCGGATACAATGTGCACGCGATCATTTGTGATGCCCCATACGTCGCCTGCGTCCGTCGTGAGGTCACCGATGGAGTTCCGCTCGAAAACTGGCGCGACCTCTGCGCGTCGTGCATCGCGTCGAATCGGTCGGTTCTCAACATCATGGGGATACCCTATTCTTCCATCGGAGACTTCGTGTCGCAGGAGCGGCGCGAAGAGCTGAGGAAGCGGGCCGAGCCGGTCAATTCAAAGAACGTCCGGTCGCTCGAGTATCAGGGTCTCGACATTGGCAATAATGTCTGGTCAACCATCACGCGATTTCTTCAGGGCGAAGAAC
Organism: Gemmatimonadaceae bacterium; assembly: GCA_039921425.1. GTDB lineage: Bacteria > Gemmatimonadota > Gemmatimonadetes > Gemmatimonadales > Gemmatimonadaceae > UBA4720. Next base: position 3,350 of record JBDSBT010000240.1, read on the forward strand.
TTGGCGATCGCGATGACATCGTTCGCGAATACGCTTACAGCGCGATGGTGACGGCGGAGGCTGGGAGCAAGGTCCTCGATCGCTTCAAGCCAGACCGCGTTTTCATGTCGCATGGAACGTATGTGGACTGGGGCCCCGCTCTCCACACCGCGATGGGACGGGGAATTCCTGTTACTGGCTGGAAGGCGTCATACCTGACATCGAGATTTTTCTTCCGACACGTCCTTGACGCATCAAGGGTCGACTTTCACAAGCTGAGCGACAAGGTGTGGGCCGATCTCAGCAGCAAGCCGCTCACCGAAGACGAAGACGAGAGTCTGCGGACGTTTCTCGCTCGCCGTTATCACCAGGGCGTGAGCTTCGACATGAAGCGCATGGCGAAGTACACGGGAGAAACGGAAGCATTTCGCCAGAAATACAATCTCGATCCCAATAAGCCGATCTGGGGCGTTTTGGCCCACATCAACTGGGACAGCGTTTCCGACTATTCGCCGATGGCGTACGCGTCATTTGACGAGTGGATGGTCGATACGATCGAGACCGTGTCGCAGAACACGGACGTCCAGTGGCTGATCAAGGTTCATCCAATCGAGGCGTACGACAATCCGGCCGCTGGCGTTCAACGCCTTATCGACGTGCGGTTCCCGAATCTGCCGCCGCACGTGCATGTGATTCCGGCTGAGGAGCAAATCAGTCCCCTCGAATTTTTTGCTGTGGTGGACGGGGCCGTGACCGTTTACGGAACGGCTGGCCTCGAGCTGGCTCTTCAGGGCAAGCCGGTGATTCTTGCGGGAGAGGCGCACTACGGTGGCAAGGGATTCACGTATGACGGTCTTACGATCGACGCATACAGGACGCTATTGCAATACGCGCCGGTTCTCCGCGCGCTCGACGGACAGCAGATTCAGCTTGCCCGGACGTACGGACATTCCTACTTCATTCAGCGACAGATTCCGCTGCCACTCGTCCGCGACCCGAACTCTATCTGGTGGAACCTCCAGCACGACCGCCGCGACCAGCTGCTCCCGGGAGCCGATCCGTTTCTCGACTTCATCTGCGAGAAGCTGATGAAAGGCGAAGACTTCGTGATGAACCGCAAGCTCGTCGAGTTGGCTGACTCCGACGTTTGGGCGTGACGAGTCAGATGGCAGTGTCTCGCCTTGCCGGTTTCGATGACATTGGAGAGACGTTCATAAGCGGTGGCCGCGTTTTGCGAGGCATCTATCCCGGCAAGGCCACCGCCGTACGCGGGGTTCTTCAAACGTGCATCGCTCACGACCTGTTCAAGTACGGCATCATCGCCACAAAAGAGGTCGCCGGCAGTCCACACGCCGAGCTTGGCTATGAGCTGACACTGGAACATCCGCGGGTACCGTTCGTAACGTTCCCGCACGAATGGCCCCCGTCCATGCTCCATGCCGCGGCGAAGTTTCACATCGAGCTGTTTCAGGAACTGGGTGAACACGGGCTAACCCTGAAGGACTGGCATCCATACAACATCCTGTTCGATGGAACGAACCCGGTCTTCGTCGATTTCACTTCTATTATTCTCGCAGCTGATCTCCCGACGCAGGGTTATCTGGCTGGCGCAAAGGCGCCGGCCGGTTTCGCGATGTGGGATGCGTACTCAGTGGCGCTATACCGAATGTACCGGCTGACTTACGATGCGTATTTCGGTCTTCCGCTCGAGATGATGAGGCAGGGACGTCATGGAGAGGCGCGCAAGCGGCTCACCGAAACTCCATTGAACGCAACCGACTCAGGGATGCTCCGTGGTGAAGTGTTCGCCGGTCAGCCGGCGGCGCGCGCGCGGTATGCGCTCAATGACCTTCGACTCAAAATTGCGCTCAACGAGAGGGGACCGGCAAAGCGAAAGTTCTTTGCGGTTCTCGCAAAGATGCTCGACGGAATGCATGTCGCCGTTCGGAGCAGCGCATACAGCAGCTATTACTCGGACAAGAAGGAGGCTTTTGCGTCGGAGCCCTCGGCTGACTGGACGAACAAGCAAACCGTCGTCCACGATGCGCTCGTGCGCTTCAGTCCGGGGACCGTTCTCGACATCGGCAGCAACACAGGATGGTTCTCGCTACTCGCTGCGAAGCTCGGCAGCAAGGTCGTCGGCGTAGATCTTGATGAGGCGTGCATCGACTCGTTGTTTGGAGCAGCTGAGCGTGAATGCCTATCGGTGCTACCCCTTGTCGCAAACCTCATAGCGCCACCGCCGGATATTTTTGCGAAGACATTCGATGACGAGCCATCGCTATCGAGAATCGAGCATAACGCGCCGCTTTATCCGTCGCCGGAGAAGCGTCTCGAGTGCGAGATGGTGATGGCGCTGGCGATAGTGCACCATCTGGCATTGGGTCAGGGGCATTCGTTCGAGCGCATCGCCGCGACGCTCAGCGAGCTCGCAACAAGGTATCTTTGCGTCGAGTTCGTGAACCGCGATGATAGAATGGTCGTCGATGACCCGGGTTTCTTTCCCGCGATGTTAAAGGCGCCTGCGTCGTTTGACTGGTACAATGTCGATGGGTTCGTAAAGGCTCTTCGCGAGCATTTTAGCGATATTCAAGTCGTTAACAGCCATCCCGAGACTCGATTGATGGTTCTTTGCTCGAGGTTCTGATCGTCGCGATTCCGAAACATTTGTACAAATTTGCCTGCCGGCCGTTGGGCGGATACACGGGCTGTACGGATGGTTAACGGATCAGGTACGGAAATACAGAACTAGGTTTTTATGGTTGTAACAACAAAAAAACAGGAACCGGACGGACCGAGAGATTCTTATCTACGAATTGCATCCCGACCGGTCCCTGATCCGTTTCCGATTCCGTCCAATCCGTGTAACGGCCGCAGGCCGACGTTGAATTCGAAGAAACGCAGAGGATGCGAATTGACAAGCGATTCAGAGGAAACGAAATGAAGGCCGGAAAAGATGAGATACAGAAATTCATATGCGATGAGGTGGCGATGCTAATCGGTCACTCGGAGGCGACGGTCAACACCGACACACCACTCATCGGCCAGAACAGGGTGCTCGACTCTGCCGATCTCGTCGTACTCCTTCTTGCTGTCGAGGATTACGCGCGCGAAAACCTCGGCTTCGATTGGGACTGGACCAGCGACAGCGCAATGTCAGAAGCTCGCAGCGTTCTCCGCAACGTCAGTTCGCTGGCGGACCACCTCGTGAATCAACAGCCCGCGTGAGCGACAAGGACACCGTCATCGTCACCGGCGCGTCCCGTGGGTTAGGGCGTCACTGCGCGATGGCTCTCCACGAGCGCGGCTACAAGGTCATCGGCCTCAGCCGCAGTTCGAAAGATGACACTCCGTTCGAAGTGCGCTCCGCCGACGTTGCGGATGCGAAGTCACTGTCGAGCGCACTGGGCGATCTCAGGCGCGACAAATCCGTGTACGCTCTCGTGAACGCCGCCGGCATTGCGTCGATGAATCTCGTCATCACCACTCCGCCGGAAACCGTCGCGAAGATCATCAACACGAACCTGATCGGTACCATTCTCACGTGTCAGCTCGTTGCGCCGGCCATGATTCGTCGCGGCGACGGACGCATCATCAATTTTTCTACGCTCGGCGTGCCACTCGCGATCAAGGGAGAGGCGATCTACATCGCGTCGAAGGCGGGTGTCGAAGGATTCTCTCGCGCCTTCGCACGTGAAATGTCGCCGCACGGCGTTACGGTCAACACCATTGCGCCTGGTCCGATTGACACAGCGCTGATCGAGAAAGTCCCGCGTGACATGATTGACGCCGTCGTCAGCCGGCAGATCATCGAGAAGCAGGCAGTGCCCGGTGATGTCTGGAACATTGTCTCCCTGCTGCTGTCGCCCGAAAGCTCGATGATCAGCGGAGAGACGATACACGTCGGCGGTGCGTGAGTGGGCATTCTCGACCAGCTTGCGGCGCGCAACGAAGGAAATGACGCGCCGTTCCTGATCACACCGACGGACCGGCTTACGTTCAGCGAGATAGCGGCTGCCGCCAGGCAATCAGAAACGCTCCTTTCCCCGGTCAAGCCGGGCGACATCGTTGCCATCATTGGCGATTTCGATCGGTCAAGTATCGCCACGATGCTTCAGCTTGTGGATCGAAACGCGATCGTCGTCCCACTCACGGACGGTACTCGACCCGATCACGACTATTTTCTCGAAAGTGCCGCCGCGGAATGGGTGTTCCGCGATGGGGCACTTGAGCGAATCGAACGGAAATATGCGGCCAATCCTTTAATCACCCAGCTGAGAAACCGGCAGCATCCTGGTGTCATTTTCTTCTCGTCGGGTACGACGGGGCGACCTAAAGCGATTTTGCATGACTTCCAGAACTTTTCGGCCAGATACACGGAAGTGCGGCCCGCCCTCCGAACGCTGAACTTTCTGCTGTTCGATCACGCCGGCGGCATCAACACCATGCTGCACACGCTGTTTAATCGCGGAGTAACGATTGCCCCGCCCGATCGGACGCCGGATTCAATCGTCGAGACGATTCGTCGCGAGAACATCGAGCTGCTTCCGACCACGCCAACATTTCTTCGTATGATGCTGCTCGGAGGATCGTTCGACGATGGAAGTCTTCCGTCTCTCCGCGTGATCACGTACGGAACCGAGCGAATGGACCAGGGCACGCTCGACCGTCTGTCTCAGCTGTTGCCAAATGTGGGCTTCCGCCAGACATACGGACTTTCGGAGCTCGGTGTTTTTCAGGTGAAGTCGAAAGCGCGTGATAGTCTGTGGATGAAAATTGGCGGTGCCGGTCTCGAAACCCGCATCGTCGACAACGTTCTGCAAATAAGGTCTGCAAATAGAATGCTCGGCTACCTGAACGCGCCGTCCCCGTTTGTCGATGGATGGTACAGCACCGGCGACATCGTCGAAGAACAGGACGGCTTCATCAAGATCGTCGGGCGCGCGAGCGAGGTGTTCAACATTGGTGGTCTCAAGATTCTGCCCGGTGAAGTCGAGCGAATTGCGTTGACGTATCCCGGTGTGCTTAGAGCGAAGGCCTACGGAGTGGCGAATCCGATCACCGGCCAGCACATCGAGATAATCTGCGAGCCTGAGAGCGGCGCGTCGCTCGATCGCCGTTCCCTGATGACACACTTTCGCTCGCACCTCCAGAAGCAGCTGTGCCCGCACAAGATCATCGTCGGCGTTGTTCCCGTGAGTCATCGGTTCAAGCAACAGTGAGCGATTTGATCGGCGAGGAGATTGGGGCGCTGGCTCTGAGTCTTGGCAAAGGCCCGTTGTTTGTCCATTCCGATCCATTTCGTGCAGCTCGCCTCGCTCCGCGGAATCGAGACCGCGCTACGTTGCTCGATTCGCATCTCGACATTCTGACGACGGCAGCCGGGGGAAGAGGTTTGTGGCTTCCGTCGTTCAACTACGATTTCCCTCGAACACATCGTTTCGATCTTGTAAACGATCCGTGTCAACTCGGCCCATTGCCGGAGCACTTTCGGCAAACCAGACAGGAATGGCGTACGCCGGTACCGATGTTTTCGGTGAGCGGCATTGGTGAAATGCCCGAGGTCGGCTGGGGCGACGAAACCGATCCGTTCGGGACTGAATCGATTTTCGCCGAGATGGAAAGGCGTGACGCGGTTATCGTCTATTACGGCGACACGTTTCATTACAACACCCTCGTCCATTATTCGGAGCGGAAGAGTGGCGGTCCGATCTACCGCTACGACAAGATCTTTCGCGGCGTCGTCGTGATGGATGGCGGGGAAGAGCATCCCGGTTTCCTCGCCTACCACGTGCGTCCACTGGGCTCAGGACTCGACTATGACTGGCCGCGATTGCTCGAGGAAGCGAGTGCCGCTGGCGTTTGTGTAAGACTTGACGGGCACCCCGAAGTTCTTGCGGCGTCGGCCAGCGTGTTGACTCAGCACTGGCTCGAGGCGATGAGAGATGATCCGTTCTCGCTGCTCGACGCGAGGACACAGAAGTGGGTTCGGCTTGCGCATGAGGAAACCGGCCGAAGATTCATGATCGGCGACTTCGAGTCGCCCGAACCACCACCCGCATGAACCTTATGGTAAATCCAGCGCCTACAGCCGAAGAAGCGGGTGTCGAGATGCATCGGTGGGCGACGGATCTCTTTCCGATCTGCCGTAGCCTGACAGGAAATGGCGTTCGGAAGACGCTCGCGTATCTGAAAGAGCTCGTGCCGGAAATGGTGGTCCATGAAGTTCCAAGTGGCACTAAAGCGTTCGACTGGACCGTTCCGGATGAATGGAATCCCAGGGGCGCGTGGATCGAGGATGAAGGCGGCGATCGAATCGTCGATTTCGCCAACAACAATCTTCATCTGCTGGGATATTCCGAGCCAATCGATGCGTTGATGACGCTAGATGAGCTCCAGCCGCATCTCTATTCGTTGCCAGATCAGCCGACCGCAATTCCATATGTCACGTCCTATTACAAGAGACGCTGGGGCTTCTGCCTGACGCACGAGCAGCGCGAGTCGATGAAGCCGGGACGATATCACGTCGTGATCGACACGACGCTGGAACAGGGGTCACTCACGTACGGCGAAGTGATCCTCGGGGGTCGCGAAGAGAAAGAGATTCTTCTTTCGACGTACATCTGCCATCCGTCGATGGCGAACAACGAATTGTCGGGTCCAATTGTGGCGACCGCGCTTGCGCGTCTAATCAAGTCCTGGCAGGACCGGCGTTACACGTATCGACTTGTATTTGTGCCCGAGACGGTTGGATCGATACTCTACCTGAGCCGCAATCTGGAAGCGATGAAGCGCAATACGATCGCGGGATTCGTCTTGACCTGCGTCGGGGATGATCGTGCGTATTCGTTTCTCCGTTCTCGCAATGGCGATACTCTCGCAGATCGCGTTGCGAAGCGAGCCGTCTCCGAGCACGCGCCCAATCATGTCGAATATTCGTATCTCGATCGCGGAAGCGACGAGCGTCAGTATTGCAGTCCGGGAGTCGATTTGCCTGTCGTGTCGCTGATGAGAACGCGGTACAACAGCTACGCGGAATACCACACATCGCTCGATGACTTGACGCTCGTGACGCCGGCGGGGTTGGCTGGCGCATATGCGCTGTACGAGAAGACACTGCGCGCGCTGGAGTCACGAATGGTCTATCGCGCGACGGTCTTTTGCGAGCCCCAACTCGGTAAACGCGGCCTGTATCCGGATCTCAGCACTCGTGGCTCCGGCCTCGAAGCGAGGACGATTACCAACGTGCTTGCCTACGCCGATGGGACACGGGACGTCTTCGAGATTGCGGATGCAATCGGGTCCGAAGTCGAGAACGTGTCTGAGACAGCCAGAAGATTGTCGGAGGCTGGGCTTCTCGAGATCGTGGACGGATAGTGGTGCGCCACGATTCTCTGACCGGCAAGGACGCGCGCAAGAGTCTCGAATATCTGTGGCCCGCATCCCTCGGTGTCGTGGGCGTGGTTGCCGGATGGTGGCTGATTCCGGTGCTGATTCACATGATGGGTCGCGGTGGTCAGCAGGAGACCATTGAGTGGGCGCTCTACATGTCATTGCTGGTTGTCTATCCGCCGCTGGTATTGCTGCTCGCGCGTGGCGGAGGGCGCATGTTGGTTGCGAAGGCGTCGATCGTGGGCTTGTCGCTGCTTTGCGCGGTTGGGTATATAGAATTTTCGCCGCGACGAATTGTCTGGGTTGCACTCGCCCTTGGAGTTGGCGCTGCGACGGTCGCGCTGACTCGGCGCGAGGGACGATTGCGGGTAGTGGAAGCGCCAGGCATTACGCTGGCCGCGCTCCTCGCAGCGACGTTTGCCTGGATCGCGGTTTCGGGCCTGGTCTCGTGGGGCGACGCAGCCGGGTGGTTGGTCCTGCGGCCGCAGGCAGCAATAGTCGGAGTTCTGGTTACGTACCTCGCCTGTGCAGCGGTGCGCGAGACACGAGTCGATGGAGTAAACCGCCGAGCCGACACGACGGTAGCCGACTGGATAGCGATTGCCGTACTCGCTCTCTTCAGCTTCCGCACTTTCCCGATCGTCGAGTTCTATCACTGGGGCTTCTACATCGGCCCGATAGAACAGATGCGGCAGGGCGGAGAGCTTCTCTGGGACACGCCGTCACAGTACGGACTTCTGTCCATTCTCCTCCCCACGATTCTTCCCGGAACCGCATGGGAGTCGTTCTGGTTCTTCCAGTCCGTCGTGTTCGCGGTCGTCGCTGCGATCATGTATCTCGGCGTTCGAAAAATGGCCCGAGGGTGGCAATGCTCGCTGCTCGCGTTCTTCATTGTGCTTACCACTCTCTTTTTCCGTCCGCGATCGGATACCCTTTTGCTGTCCGCGCAGATGACCCCATCGGGCGGCCCGGTTCGATTCGTCCCGATCTTCATCCTCCTCGCGGTTCTGATGCGCTGGGTGGTCGACCGGGAGAAAGTCGACGAAGAGTTCTTTGTCATCAAGGGGTCGCTGATCTGGATCTTCGCAGTCGTTTGGTCGGCTGAGGCCGCGATTTACTGCTCGGCGATCTGGTTTGCGGCCCTCGCGATTTTCTTTGCGCAATCGGCCGCGAGCTGGAAGGATGGTGGCCGAACGAGCGGATGGATTGGGAGGCGCGTGGCACTACTGGCGTTGGTGCCTGTCCTGACTGCGAGCGCGGCTTATGTGATCGTGAAAGTGGTGTATCGATTGGTAGTGGGACACTCTCCGGACTCTCACGGCTACCTCGAATACGCGCTTCTGTATAGTCGGGGTGGATTCGGTGCGCTTCCGGTCGATCCGACGGGGTCAGTGTGGTTTCTGCTGCTAGTCTTTTTCGCAATCTCGACCGCCGGCGCGTTGTACCTGACGGCTGACTGGCGCAACAGGAGATTGGTGATGCTCGCCGCCTTGTGGGGAGGCGCATGGTCAGTCGGCAGCTACTTCACTGGGCGAAGCCATCCCGTGAACGTCCTCAGCCTCGCTCCGGTTGTCCTTTACTCCGCCGCATTGCTGGTAAGAACACTCCGATCGGACTACTGGTCGTCGTGGCACGAGGTCATCTTTGCTGTTATGGTGCCCGCGTTCGCGATGCCGGCGATCATCACACTTGGTCACGGCAGCGCGTACAGCGAGATCACGCGTCCTCAGCGCGCGCCGTCGGCAATATTGAGTCAGGTGCCCGCGATGGATACTTCACTCGCGGCACTGTTGGTAAAGGAAGGTGCGAAGCCGACCGATCCAGTTGTGATGATCGGTGACGGGCGCTTAATGCTTCCAGCGTGGGAGATCGGCGGCTCCAATGTTCTCAGTGACAATTCGTGGCTGCCGAAGCCATACGAGATCATCGGCAGTCTGCCGGCCGAGCGACGCAATGTCTACATCGATAGAGACCGGGTTTCGTTCCCGGGTGGGTGGTTGATCCATTCAAAGGGCGCGTCGATCGCGGGCTTTGACGAACTGCATCAGAAACTCCTCAGTGGGCGAAAAGAGTCGCGGCGGCTCGAGAACGACCGGTGGATTGTATCGTGGATCGGGCGTCGCTGAGATTGTCAATCCGCAAAACGCTTGCACTGATGCGTATTAATTGGGCATTCTTCGCTCCGCATGCCTGACAATTCTTCCGAGATAGGTTCCGCGGCTGGACCGCTGCTGACGGTTGTCGTTCCTGTCTACAATGAAGAGGACGTGATCGAGCCACTGCACTCCCGCCTTCTTCAGGTGCTCGCTCCCGCCGGTTTCGACTTCGAAGTGATCTTCATCAATGACGGAAGTGCTGACCGTACGCCGGCCATGATTGATGCGATCTGCCGATCCGACCTGCGATTCAAGGCGATTCACTTCTCCCGGAATTTCGGTCATCAGCCAGCGGTGACAGCCGGCCTTCACGCTGTGTCCGGGCAATGCGCGGTAGTGATCGACGCGGACCTTCAGGATCCGCCCGAACTCATCCTCGACATGATAAAGCTCTGGCGCGATGGATACAGCGTCGTCTACGCCCAGAAGACAGAGCGGCAGGGAGTCAGTTTCTTCAAGCGGGTGGCGTACAAGGTTTTCTACCGTGTTGTGGGCAAGATTTCCGAGATTGAGTTGCCGCTCGACAGCGGTGATTTCTCGCTGATGGACCGGCGCGTCGTAGACCTGTTGAACTCGCTTCCGGAACGGAACCGGTACGTACGCGGGCTTCGCGCGTGGCTTGGTTTCAGGCAGACGGCGATTCGGTTCGAACGTCCCGCTCGTTTCGCGGGTGAGACGAAGTATGGTTTGGGTCGCATGGTCAGCATTGCGGTCGATGGCATCGTTTCCGTTTCCAAGGCGCCCCTTCGCCTCGCCATGTACATCGGTTTTCTTTGCTCGGCTGGAAGTTTTTTGCTGGGGATAATCTTTGCGCTGCAGGAAATCACGGGAACGTCTCACGCGGCCCGGGGATGGGCGTCCACGATTGTGGTGATGTTGTTCCTTGGTGGAGTGCAGCTCATCTGCGTCGGAGTGATCGGTGAGTTCATTGGCCGTATTTACGATGAGGTAAAGCAGCGTCCCCTGTACATCGTCGAGCATTCGAGCGGAATGACTGCGGCGAATTTAACTCACGCTCGGAACCTTTCCGGCTCGCACGTCCCGGAGAACAGGATGCCTGCGGGGCCTGCATTTTCGTGAGTAAGCGCCAGCAAATGTGAGCGCCAAACTCCGAAATAATCCTGGCGAGCGAGACGTCGTCGTGCTCGGCGGGACTGTCGCAGTAGTACTTGGGTTGATTTACTGGGCGCTTCGCGCGGGCTTCGATAACCCGACACTTCCGGTGATCAGCAGCGTGTCTCTTTCCCTGTTCCTGCTGGTGTTTCCGCTCGTTGCGAGTGCAGTGAAAGGGAAGCTGCTGCGCGGAGAAGGAAGCCCGTGGTATCTGACGTATCCGTTTCTCTGGCTATGCGGGATCCTTATTTCCGCGGGAATCGGTTACTCCGTACCGCTCGTGGGGATCAATCCATTTTTCGCGGCCATGTTTTTCGGAGTCGTCGGGTTTGGAGCTGTGCTGGCGCTGTGGGTGCGCGAGAAAGGGCTGATTCGCGCGCTCTCCTATATCGCCTCCGCGGCAGCGTTTGGAGTATGGTCGGGCGGAGTCGTCTGGGGCCGCATCTACAAGAACCCGCTGTTCGTGGAAAGCCTGATCGCCGACGGAACGGCTCATCATGACACTCTGCACCTTGCCGCGCTTGGCAACATGCTTCGTACCTATCACGCAGCAAGCATCGGTATCGATGGTCTCACGTACGAGCCGTACCACTGGGGCACTGCATGGCTGTTTGTCCAGTGGGCAAACCTCGTCGGCCTCGACGTGCTCAGATTTTACCAGCTCACGTTTCCGATTGTTGGGATCCCGCTTTTTTTCGGCGGCGTTGCGCTCTTTGCGATTTTCATTCGCGACAGGCGCATCGTTGCGGGCGTGGACGGGAGTCGCCCCGGCTGGAGATTCTGGGCGCTCCTGTTGACGGTGTCGGTGGGTTTTCTGCCGATCGGCGGCCTCGACGCGATGGGTGTATGGACATCGAATCTGCTCATTTCTGAGTCCTACACGATTGCCGTTCCCGTCGCGCTCCTCTTGACAGCGACCGCCTGTTCTTTCGCCCAGAATGTAAAAGTTGACGGGGTGGCATTGGCCGATGCTCCGCTGAGAATATCCGATTTGCTTTTTCTGGTGGTGCTGGTTCCGCTTGGCATCGGCGCTCTTGGCTATTTGAAGATATCGCTGATGGTGCTGTCGTTTGCGGCGGCCGTGTTTTTTTTCATCCGCCTGAGTCTCTATCGCCGCGCCGCATATCTGATGTCGACTGCTATTTCGGCGGCGGTTTTTCTTTTCGCTTATCCGCGGGTGTCGCTCCCCGCGCATCGAGAGGGATTCGTCCCGTTCGATTTCCTTTCGTCATTCGTACCGCCGCAGTGGTGGCCGTTCTTCGTGTTCATTCACCTGTTCTGGACATGGGCCTACGTGGTCGTGCGGCTGCGGCGGGAAAACATCCAGACGCTGGGTGATCTACGGGCTACGATTTCGGGCAAGCGCATCATCGATGTCGAACTCGTGGTTGGCATCGCGATGCTCGGAATTATTCCTGGATTGATCGTTCATATCGATGGCGGATCGGCATTCTATTTTTCCGATGTGCAACGGTGGCTGGCGGCCGGACTGTTGCTGCCGTTTGTTGCGGGCGCCAGGACGCCAGCAGTCGGTCGAAAGACTGGAATCGGATCGTGGCCCACGCGCTCGGTACTGATGGCGTTTCTTATGGTCGCAATTGTCGGATCTGCGCTCTCGAACGCGATTCATTGGCCGATGGAGATGCTGAGACTCAATGTCAAGGTTCGCTCTGTTTTGTACGAGCGGGCCGGACATCGGGTCCCGCTGGCCCGCGCACGCGATTTTGGACGGGTGCGAGACCCCGCCATTCTCGCCGCCGGGCTAACGGCGTCGCCCAACTATCCGGTCGTGCATGAGCTCGAACAAATCCGGCAGTTGCCGGTCAACGAGAGACGCCATACCGCACTCTTCATCGCGCAGCAACAGACGCCTTACTGGACGATGCTGTCCCGAGCCGGCGCGTGCACATTCGATTCTTTCGTTGCACCAGGACTCTCCGGGGTCGCGTTGATCGAAGGTGCGCCACCATTCGGCTGTCCGCTGAACAGGTATTACGGATTGGGATCCTATCCCGCTCGCACCCACGCCGAGACCGACATGGACCGCACCGAGTCGACGCTGTGTTTGCGAGCGAAGAAGATGGGCGCGACGACAGTTCTGATAGTGAGCTTCATTGATTCCGCCGCCGTCGTCGCTGGAGCTATGACCGCAGCCATCGAGCCAAGAGTCTCCAGAGTGGCGTGCCGGGCGCCGGCATGAACCCACGAGCGGAGAATCTCCATGCAACCGACCGCGATCGCCTCACTGCGGCGACGTTCGCCGGCATAACAAGTATTCTTCTCGGCTTGTTGTACTGGATGAGCCGGATTGGATTTGCAAATCCGATCCGCCCGGTAGCCATCAGCGTTGGAATCGCTCTGTTCGTCATTGCGTTACCCGCAGTGATGACGAGTTTCCGCCAGAGTGCCTTTGGCGCGACTGAGGAGTGGTGGGGAAGCCAGATGGTGATCATGCTCGTGGCGTTCGCGTTTACTGCCCTGGCTGGATTTGCTGTGCACGTTGTGCACGTTAACGCAGGCGTTCCGATTGCTCTCATTGGAACCGTGTCGTTTGTCGTTGTGTTCTTTCGCTGGCTTCGAGGCAGCACTCTTCTGCCTGCCGCGGGCGTAGTGGTATTCGCGTCCGTAATGGCTGTGTGGATAGGCGGGGTAACGTGGGGAACGCGATACAAGACGCCGGTGTTCTGGGAAACAATCGGCAACCGAGGCAACGTTCATCACGATCCCCTTTACAACGTTGCGATCGCCAACATGATGCGTGCGTATGGCAAGCCGAGCACGGGTCTGGATGGCCTGGCGTACATACCGTATCACTACG
>JBDSBT010000241.1:0-19993 GCA_039921425.1 Gemmatimonadaceae bacterium
CGCCTGAACCGCCCATAGCGCCAAGTGCGCCTCTCGCGGCAGCTCCCGTCACTCCACCCCGACCAAGCACCTTGGATGCTGTGCCTGATGTGGCATTCCCCGCCATGCCCGACACGGCAGACGCGGCTGTTCCCTTGAGGTTGCCGGAGATCAATCCGCTCATGAGCCCGCTGTTTACGCAGGCGCCTTTTCCAGTCACAGCAGATGCTACCGCCGCTCCCGGGACGACCGTGCACGCCACACCCACGGCAGCGCCCTTTACGGCATCGCTGTGCGCGAGCTCCACCGCTTTCTGACCTGCCTTACTGCCGGTTGCCTGCTTGGCTTTGTTCATAAGCCCACCGAATCGACTCGTCTTCTTTGGCGCCGCGGAATCTGCGGCGACGGAGTCGGCGTGCGTCTTGGGCGGCGGAGTCTGAGCTGCGCCAATAGAACTGACGGTGGCGACGAGCAGCATCGTCAGTGAGGTGAGACGTGTGCGCGACATAATGCCTCCGGGCATCACCTTGTTTTGAGGATTTGAACTGAAAAAACATGGGTCCAGTCAGCGCGAATAGCCATAGCGAATGACTGTTCATTTTCCTGTCCAACTTCACCCGGCGATTTCGCGCCCGGCCTTCAACGGGGCCATGGTTGGGCCGGCCATTGAGTGTGAGCTCGGGCCCGCTCATGACGAACGCGGACGGCATCAGCACGAGCACCGCCGCTGCAGAAACCACGGGCGCGCGGCGCCTGGCAATCGCAAGTCCAGGCGCCACAAGAGAAATGATGAACCCCAGGGGGATTTGAAGCCTCTTTGGAGAGGACGTTCGTAAGTATACGGCGGTTTGGAAACCGTGTCACAGCATTGCCGGTATTGACCGGGTCGAGCCAAACGTCAGATCATTTGGCTCGTGTGTCGATGTATTTCTTGGCTGCCTTGATCGCAATCCCGCCGCCCGGAACAAAGATCCCCACTGCTTCTGCGCCGATGTCGAAGAGGAATGCCTGATCGAGAACCTTGCCGAGATATTCGGCAAATACGCGCGTGCCTGCGCGGAACTCGCCGGTGAGGCCGTCAACTTCGATGATTGCCTCCTTCTGCTTCGATGCCCAGACGTATTTGAACGCGTAAATCGGACGGTAGTAGAGATCGATGACCGGGACTTCCACTTCTTCTTTCAGGATCGTGTCCGCTTGAATTCCGGTGATCATCTTGGACAGCGCGTCCCGCATGATGGCCGAGATGCGCGCCTGTGGCGGGATCAGGATTGCGTCCACGCCTACTTCATCCTTGAGCTGGCCAGCGATTTCGAACGGCGACATCGACAGATACCTGCTGAGCGCGGGCGCATCCTTGCCCGTGATGCCATCGAGAATTTTCTCGTCGCGCTCTTCCTGAAGGCAGTACTCCAGGACAGGAACGTGAATGTGTCCATTGAGCACGTCGTACTTCGTCTCATGGAGCGTTACTGATTTGACTTCCTTGCCACTCGCGGGAATCTGATAGTTGGTGTTGCGAGTGTATTCGTAAGTCGCTTTCGCAACCACATGCCAGAAGGGCTCGTAGCGGTGTTCCGAATAGGTCAGTGCGAAATCTTCGTCCTTCGGCTTGCTAAGGAAGCTTGTCATCTTGGCCAGCGTGTCGAACGCGCCGAGCTTCTTCTGCCAGGCGATGTCCTTGGCCTGTTCCGGGGAGAGCCGGTCCCTGAGCAGCAGGATGCGCTGGTTGGCGACTTCTATCTGCATGCCGTCCGACCTCGGTGCGGGAATGTGCCAGCTATGAGTAGAGTACCCTCAAAGTGTACGACCAGACCGATGGCAATGAAAGCGTCTATTCAGTGCTTTTCTTTACGGGAAACATCACCGAGGAACCTACTGCGGTTGCCAACAACGCGACGATGACGAGCAGCGAAATGTGAATAGGAATCACGTAGACGCTGCCGAGCAGCATCTTCGCTCCGACGAATGTCAGCACGACCGCTACGCCAAGCTTGAGGAACCGGAACGTGTGGATGACGCCGGCGAGCAGGAAGTAGAGGGACCTTAGGCCGAGAATCGCGCAGACGTTGGACGTATATACGATGAGCGGATCGCGAGTAACGGCGAAGATCGCGGGGATTGAATCGACCGCGAAGATGAGGTCGGTGGTTTCGACGAGAACAAGGACCACAAACAGGGGTGTCGCCATCAAGCTGATTGCGTCGCCTCGCTTTGGAGCTTCCTTCACGAAGAAGGCCTGCCCCCGATAGTCGTGCGTAACCGGGAGCATGCGGCGAACGAGGCGAAGCACGGGATTGGCTTCCGGCTCGATGTCAGACTCGTCGTGCGTCGCCATCCTGATTCCGGTGAAAATCAGGAACGCGCCGAAGACATAGATGATCCAGTGAAAGCGCTCGATGAGGAATGCACCCGCCGCGATCATCGAGCCGCGCATCACGAGCGCGCCGATGATTCCCCAGAACAGCACGCGGTGCTGGTACTTCTCCGGAATCCTGAAATACGCGAAGATCAGGACGATGACGAAGATGTTGTCGATCGAGAGCGAGTACTCGATCAGGTAGCCCGTCACGAACTCGAGGGCGGACTGGGGCCCGTGCAGCCAGTAGATGATTCCTGCGAAACCGAGCGAGAGGGCGATCCACACGGAGCTCCACGTCGCGGCTTCCTTCACCGAAATGGTGTGCGCTTTCTTGTTGAAGATGCCCAGGTCAACGGCGAGCATGGCTAGTACGCCGACGTTGAATGCGATAAAGAGCGCAATCCGGCTCATGGATGCGCTTTCAGAGATCGACGTTTATCAGCGACTTGAACCGCTGATTCAGCGACGCTCCATTGCGTCACGGACATCGAGAAGAATCTCGAAATAGAGCTGCTCTCTCCGGTAGGCGAAATCGAGCGAAGCCATCTGCGACGCGTCGCCTGATTCCTTCGCGCGCACGAAGGCTTCGCTGTACATCTCGTCCAGATTTTGAAGGATGCGGTCACGTGGGCGGGACATCAGGTCCTCTGGTGTTGGTGGAGATTGGGGGAGAATGTTGCCATGACGGTCGATGCCAGAGATTCTCTCGAGAATCGTTTCGGGATCCTGTCCTTCGAAGATGAATTTTCTGGCGGCACCTAGTGCGAGCCGGCGCGGATTCAGCGGACCTATCATTGTGGGTCAAATCTAATTTGGGAGCGACTCGGTGTGGCCAGAGCGGGAGGGAAGCTGCGTAGACGGCGGCCAACAACAGCTTTGCCACGGGGCCAGCAGTTTAAGTAGTGCCCGGTGCATTCATCCTGTAAAAGACTGCCTCCTCCACGACCCGCCCGGCTTTCAGGTGCGAGACCACGATTCGCTCGAGTAACTCCGGAGTTACGTGGGAATACCAGACGCCCTCGGGATAAACCACGATGATCGGGCCACCGCCACATACTCCTAGGCACGGCGTTTCTCCTCGCTTTACTCTCGAAGATCCGAAAAGCAGGCCTTCACGTTCAAGAAGCGAAGCGAGCAGAGAATAAAGGCCTCTGCCGCGGCGCTCCGGAGAGCAGAACCCACCCGTACATACAATTACATGTCGCGAGTAGGGCTCCATGACCGGAACCCGCGCGCTCGCCGGGATTTTCGTCAAACTGCCTCGTTCGGCTGGGTAATCTTATTGTCGCCCGGCGGGGCGACGTCGAGGTATAGTCCTCCTTCAAGAGGACACGACTTTCCGCTCGTGCACACGAATACGTGATGTCGACACTGGCCCATTGCCGAAAGATGACCTCACCCGAGTACCGTTGACAGTCGAAGTTTGCGAGGATTGTTTCCGATACTCGTTTTACCGGAGGTAACATGGCGACCCCAGCGACATCCAACGATCAGTCGATCGCACAGAAGGCCTACGCGCACCCCGAATCGCTCGTCAGCACTGACTGGCTGGCTTCGCACCTCGATGATCCGGCCATTCGCATCATCGAAAGCGACGAGGACGTTCTTCTATTTGACACAGGGCATATTCCTGGTGCCCAGAAGGTTGACTGGCACGAGGACCTCAACGACTCAGTGATGAGGGACTATATCTCCCCCGAGTTGTTCGGGAACCTTCTTCAGAGAAAGGGAATCGACGAAAACACGACAGTGATCTTCTACGGGGACAAGAACAACTGGTGGGCGACCTATGCCTATTGGGTATTCCAGCTGTTCGGTTTCTCCAATGCGAAGATACTGGATGGAGGCCGCATCAAGTGGGAACTCGAGGACCGCGAGATGGTGACGGAAGTTCCGAAATTTCCGACGACGTCGTTCAAGGCGAAGGAACGAAACGACGATAAGATTCGAGCCTTCATGAACCAGGTTCGCGAGCATGCCGATGCGGGAAAGAAGCTGGTGGACGTTCGCTCGCCGGATGAGTTCAGCGGAGCGAAGACGCACATGCCCGACTATCCGCAGGAAGGAACGCTGCGCGGCGGACACATAAAGGGCGCGCGGAGCGTTCCGTGGGCCAGAGCCGCGAACCCTGATGGCACCTTCAAGTCGGCTGATGAGCTGCGCGCGATTTACGAGACCGAGCAGGGTTTGAAGTCCAGCGACGACATCGTGGCGTACTGTCGCATCGGAGAACGATCGTCCCATACATGGTTCGTCCTCACCCACTTGCTGGGATACGACAAGGTGCGGAACTACGACGGAAGCTGGACGGAATGGGGAAATGCCGTACGCGCTCCGATCGAGAAAGGCGCGCCGGCTTGAGTGAACCATCCAGGATTCTCGTCGACTGGAAAGGCGACAGAAAATTCGAATCTGCTCGTGAAGGCCGTCCGGGAGTTCTGCTTGACGGCGACGGGAAAGACGCGCCGTCGCCGCCTGATGCTCTCCTCGCTGCGCTTGCGTCGTGCGTGTCAGTCGATGTGGTCGACATCCTGGCGAAACGACGAACGCCGCCAGAGTCCTTTCACGTTGAGGTGCTCGGAGCGAGGGTGGACACGACTCCGCGGCGTTTCAATCACATCACCCTGAACTTCACGATTACCGGGAAGGGCATCGATCGAGCTCAGGCCGACAGAGCTATCGACCTCGCAGTTAACAAGTATTGCACGGTGAAGGATACTCTCGACCCAAACATGCCCGTTGTCTGGAGTCTGAACCTGAATGGGTCTATTGAAGTCTGATGGCCATCATCAGACTGTTTCTCGCGGTGGTTCTCTTTTTGGCCGCGCTGCTCACTGTAGTTCCGGCCCAGTCGTACTTCCTGTGGGAAGCGTCGATCGCGGTTAACGAGCTTGGACACTGGCTCGCCGTCATCGGTGTGCTGCTGCTGTTGCCGGGCGGGATGCGCGGCGTTGGCAAAGCAAGCGCGATTCTGGCCGCAGTCTCGACCATTCTCCTGTTGCTGCCTGTGTTGCAGGCATCACTCCTTGCGAGGAATCTGCCTGTGCGGGTCGCATCTGCCTTCGGAGCGGCACAACCGGCTTCATTGCCCGGAGCTGATCCAAGGACGAAGCCGCTTTCGTTCCTGACGCTGTTCAGAAAGCCGCCGGCACCCGAGGTGCGGAGAACGACGCTCACCTACATCACGCGAGATGGCAAGCCCCTGGAGCTCGAAGTGTACAAGCGTGATCGTGCGCTCCCTCCCGCGCCGCTCGTAATCGCCATTCACGGTGGGTCATGGCGGAGCGGCACCCGCGCCGACCTCCCGGCACTCAACTACTATCTCGCATCGCGGGGGTACGTTGTCGCGACGCCGAGTTACAGGTTTGCGCCGGAGTCTCCGTATCCCGCGGCATCGCAGGACATAGATGCAGCAATCTCGTTTCTGAAAGCGAACGCGAGGCAGTTCGGAATCGATTCAACGAAGATCGTGCTGCTCGGTAGATCGGCCGGAGCCCAGATCGCTCTCCTCGCGGGCTACACGAGAAATGACAAATCCATTAGAGGCGTAGTCTCGCTTTACGGCCCAACAGACCAGAAATGGGGCTGGGACAATCCATCAAATCGGCGCGTTTACAACAGCGCCGAGACGCTGCGTGCGTTCCTGAATGGCGATCCGAACAGCGCGGCTGAGGCGTATCGAGCTTCGTCGCCGTTGAACTTCGTTGGGCCGAAAACTCCGCCGACATTGATGATACACGGAACCCAGGATCCGCTCGTCTCATCACGACAAAGCCTTCGCCTTGATTCTGCGCTTGTCGCTACAAAGAGGCCCCATCTCTTTATCGACTTGCCGTGGGCGACCCACGGCTGCGATTACGTGTTCAACGGACCTTGCGGGCAGATCAGCACCTATGCGATAGAGCGGTTTGTGGCGGCTGTGACGAAGTAGAGGGAATTGCAACGGCGGGAAAAGTCGCGAACCACGGCCGTTCCAGTCGTTATCGCCCTCGCTTTTTCGCGTCGTACGAGCCGGTCTTCATCGTTGCCCACTTTTTCTCAGTGTGCTCGAGCTCGCCCCGTAACTTCGCGTAACTGTCATATCGCTCCGAGCTGATCTCGCGCGCCGCAACAGCATCTCGCACCGCGCAACTAGGCTCGATGAGATGCGTACAATCCGCGAAACGACACTGATCGATCAGCGGCCTGAATTCCGGGAAGCACGCGTCGAGATGTTCCGACGGCATGCCCCACATCCCAATCTCGCGGAGTCCGGGAGTATCGACGACGAATCCGTCATCGGGCAGCGGATGCATCACTGCACCGACCGTCGTGTGACGTCCCTTGTTCACCGACTCGCTGACCTCTCCGACCCGGAGATTCAGCCCGGGATACATACCGTTTAACAGCGACGACTTCCCCACTCCCGACGGACCGCTCAATACCGACGTACGGCCGGCGAGCACATCATGTAGCTCAGTGAGCCCGATCTGCTTCTTCACGCTAGTGAAATTCAACGAGTATCCGGCCGCCGTGTAATCCTTGAACCGTTCGCGCGCTTCACCCTCGTTCACGAGATCGATCTTGTTGATCACGATCCTCGGCTCCAGGGCGTTTCCTTCAGCGATGACGAGAAACCTGTCGAGCATGCGAACGTGCGGTTCAGGCTTCGCGGCTGCAAAGACGATAGCGACCTGATCGACGTTTGCCGCAACGATTCGCTCCCCGTGTCCGCCGCCAGGCGTTCGTCGAGCGAGCTGCGATTTACGCGGGAGGATTTCGGTGATTGCCCACGTGCCCGTCGTTCCCTGATCGAGCAGGATCGAGTCGCCTACGGTGAGCTTGAGTCCCTCGTCCGCTTTCTTGAGCCGGCCGCGCATTGTGGCGTCGAACATCTCCCCGTCGCTCGCTCTGACCCGCCAGATGCCGCCAGTTCCACTCATCACGACCGCTTTGCGACGATCGTCCGTGATTTCCAATTTCGTCACTGAGTGGGTTCGTCGTGCATGGCTTCCCACCACGGCCGGCCAGCGGTATCACGCGCCTGGATTCCCCGGTTGAGCTCCGCGACAGTGTCGTTGAGCATGAACGCTCCCATTTTCTGGCGCGCTTCTTCTTCGCTCATTCCGTAAACGAGGAAATCTGTTTCGACATGACCTGTCGCGACGGGATCACCGATTCCCCAGCGCACGAACAACAGGTAACCCGCGAACGGCTGCGAAGGATCCCCGGTTGAATCCGTCATCACCTCGGCGCTGTACGATGCTCCGTCTCTCCCCTCGAATGCCGGCGGACGCGCATGGACCGCAGTGTATCCGCCGACCGTGTTCGCATCGCCCTTGGAATGATCCGCGGGGAGAAACTGGCTCACCGCTAACTCTTGCTCCGGCCAACCATCTCCTTGATGACGTTGCCGGCGATGAACGCAACGTTTGCAGGACGCTCGGCCAGGCGGCGCATGAGGTACGGATACCACTGCGTGCCGTAGGGAACGTAGACGCGCATGCGGTAACCTTGCTTCACCAGTTTTTCCTGGAGGTCGCGGCGCACGCCGAAGAGCATCTGGAATTCAAAGTTGTCATTGCTGATCTCGTTCTCGCGCGCGAAGCGTTTGGTGGCAGTGACAATGGCCTCGTCGTGCGTCGCGATTCCGGGATAATGTCCGTTCGTGAGCAGAAGCTTCATGCAGCGAACGTACGCGTCGTCAACATCCTTCTTGTCGGGATAGGCGACCGTCGCAGGTTCCTTGTAGGCCCCTTTGCAGAGGCGCACGCGCGCGCCGGCTTTGTTCGCGATCTCGACGTCGGACGTCGTTCTGTAGAGATAGCTCTGCAAGACGATGCCCACGTTGCCGCGGTACGGTGGATACAACCGTTCGTAAAATAGGTCCAGCGTCTTGTCGGTATGGTCGCTGCCTTCCATGTCGACACGGACGAAGCTCTCGTAGTCGCGCGCCTTGTCGAGGATGTTCTGCATGTTCGACACGCAGAGATCCTCCGAAATGTCGAGACCCATTGCCGTCAGCTTCACCGATGCGTTCGCGTCCAGCTTCTGTCTGCGAATCTCGTCGAGCATCTCGATGTACTGCCGTGCCGATTTGCGCGCCTCGCCTTCGTTGCTGACACTTTCGCCAAGCAGGTCGAGGGTGGCGGTGATGCCTTTCGAGTTGAGCTGTTTGACGGCAGCAAGTGCAGTTTTGATCGTTTCACCGGCTACAAAGCGGCTGGCGAAGCTCTTCGCCATCGAGTTCCTGCGGACGAACTTGAAAACTTGCGGCTGAGACGAGAGGTACAACAGGGCATTGCGAAGCATTTGCTAATTAATCAGAGGCGGAAGCACACGCAGAACCGGAAATGTGCCGAGAGGTCGAAGCTCATAATCGAAGTAATTCCAGTCGACAAAACCATCTTCGCTTTGCGGCTCGAGTAGATACACGGCCAGGGGGCCGCGAGGCAGGATAGCTACGTCTACCACGTGATAGCCGGTTGCAAGGTCACCGGTAAAGTCACGCCATTGTCCGCTCACGCGTGTCTCCTTGTGTCCCTGGAAAACGCGTGGCGAGGTCGACACGGAATCGATCAGGAATTGTTGAATTCGACCGTACCGCTTCGCGACGTTTGCCGACGCGGCCGCGACGTTGACTCCATGCAAGCGGAGAAGACGAAGCACTGTAGTATCGCTTGCGGGGACCAGATACCTGATCGGCATCTCGGCCCAGAGTGTGGTCTTGAAGCGGTCATACACCGGCATCCTGACCGTGACGAACTTGCCAGTGCGCTTGCGCCCTTTCGGAACACCGGCCTCGGTGCGAACAGCGTCAGACGTTCTTTCCATGACTTCGGCGACAACGTCCCTTGAGTTTGGCGCGGCGGTCATTTCGGTTCTGAGCGGATACTTTGTGCCTGGCCGGATGTCGAGCTTCGCAACGACGAGGCCCGTCGATCCTTCTCGGCGATCGCCGCG
Source organism: Gemmatimonadaceae bacterium (assembly GCA_039921425.1). GTDB lineage: Bacteria > Gemmatimonadota > Gemmatimonadetes > Gemmatimonadales > Gemmatimonadaceae > UBA4720. The sequence goes on from JBDSBT010000241.1 coordinate 9,284, forward strand.
GCCGGGCTGGGTCAAAGCGAAGAGGGATGCGGAGTCGCGTGCGGGGTATCTCATTTGCAGCAGTCGGGCGCGTTTTTCTCCAGCGAGCGAGAGGATTTCCTTGACGAACGCATACGTGGACGCGATTCGACGCTCGAACGGGTCGTGGGAAAAGGCTTCGCTGAGGATCGCGATCTGGCCGCGCATGCCGTAGTAGTTCGTTCCAAAACGTGGTCGCGAATCGAAAGTGTACCAACCCCTCGAGAGCGTGTCGTCGGAGAGGAAATTGCCGTAGTCGAACGCGGCGAAACCATGCCGCGACCGCATTCGCTGCCTCAGAATGGGCATGAGCGAGTCGCGAGCAAACACACCGAGTGGCGCGGCCGGGTTCAACGGTGGAGCGTAGGTCAGTGCGTAGCCGTGGAAGCTTCCATCAGTCGTGTGGAGATCCACAAAAATTTCCGGATCCCACCTGTTAAACATCGCGAGCGACGCGCGCGTCTCGGGCGCCTCTGCCTTGATGTAGTCGCGATTGAGGTCGAGACCCTGCGCATTCGCGCGCTGTCCGACCATCTCCGGGCCATTTTGTTCGCCGCGATTCACTTCCTGCGAGGCAAACCGTTCGTTGCCGTCGGCGTTGTAATCGGGGACTGCGATGAGAACGATGGAGTCGAGCGCATTCGGCCGCGACGAGCTGGTCAGATCGCGAAGCATCGCTAGAAGTGCTTCCTTGCCTTCGACTTCGCCAGCGTGAATGTTCGCCTGAACGTACACGATTGGACGATTCAGCTTTTTCGCTTCCTGCGGCGTCGATACGCGTGGACGGGAGGCGATGACATACGGTATTTCGCGGCCCTCGCTAGTCTTCCCGATGGAGCCGAATACCAGCTCAGGCCGGCCATGGAGGGACCCGAGAAACGCCATCACGTCATTGTAATGCGACGTCTCGAGGTAATTGGTTCGTTCGGCGCGGGTGCGGGGACCTGCGGTCGTGGTTTTCGTGATCTGGGCGCCAGCGGTGGCCGACACGGCGAATATGACCGCCGCTGCCAGCGCGATCTTAGATGGTTTGCGTTCGGTCACGATTCCGGGTAAAAACGTTCGCCGCGACGGGCCATCGACACGAGAACCTCTGCAGGCTCGAACCTTCCCGGGAACCGATCGTTCAGATCCTCGAGCTGCCGCAAGATTTCTCCGACACCAATTGTGTCCATGTATCTGAACGGGCCTCCGCGAAACGGAGGAAATCCAAACCCGAAAACGGCGCCCACGTCTCCGTCACGCGCAGAACGAATGACGTTCTCCGCCAGGCAACGCGCAGCTTCGTTCAGCATTGGAAGAATCGTTCGGTTCTGGATTTCTCCTGCCGGCATCTCGGTTCGCGTCTTGAGCTGAGTGCCGCTCGCAGCAGTTGTCTCGCGCGCACCAGGAGAGAGAAGCGTATAGACACTCTGATCGACCTCGCCCTTTTTCCCCTCTTCGTCATAAAGATAGAAACCCTTTCTGGCCTTTCTGCCGTAGCGGCCCGAAACCACGACCGCTTGCATCGACGCCGGCGGAGCAAACCTCTCGCCGAAAGCCTCATGCATGATCTTGCCGGCCTTCGATCCAACGTCGAGACCTACTTCATCGATAAGAGTGATGGGTCCGACAGGAAATCCGAATTCGGTCAGCGCCCTGTCGATCGCGTCGATTGCGACGCCCTGGTCGAGCAGACGCCCGGCTTCGTTGATATACGGAGTGAGAATTCGATTGACATAGAACCCGGGACCGTCACGCACGACAATGACGGTCTTCCCGAGCCTTTTGCCATAGGCAACGACGCTAGCCGTTACCGATGGATGCGTCATCTCGGCCGTGATCACTTCGAGCAACGGCATCTTCTGCACGGGGGAGAAGAAATGCATCCCCAGTACGCGATCAGGCTCAGCCGAAGCTTCGGCGATTGTCGTTATTGGAATAGTGCTGGTGTTCGACGCATAAATGGCTGACGGGCGAATTACCTGTTCCATCTCCTGAAGCACCTGATGCTTCACGTCGATATCCTCGAACACCGCCTCGATTACGAGATCGACACCTTCGAAACCCGAATAGTCAATCGTGCCTCCCAGCAGCGTCATCGTCTGGGCCAGCTGGGTGCGAGTGATCTGCTTCCTGATGAGACGCTCTTTCAGTGTCTCGCGGACAGCGCTGAACCCTTTCCCGACGCGACCGTGATCAGCGTCCTTCATTCGTACAACAGTTCCCTGCTGTATTGCGATCGACGCGATCCCTGCGCCCATAAAGCCGGCACCGAGAATTCCCACCTTGTTTATCGGCATGAGTGTTGACGGATCTCCGTCTGACCCTTCAACGCCCGGATCCTTCTTCAGGGCAGTCGTTGCGAAGAACAGGAAGATCAGCTGCTTCGACACTTCGGTCATCGCCATCTCGCCGAAAAGTCGGGACTCTTCGCGATAGCCCTTGCTCGGTCCGCCACTCAGTCCAGCCGCAACAGCTTCGATTGCTGCAAGCGGCGCCGGATAGTGACCGCCCGTTTTTTTCATGGTCTCCTCGCGCGCTTTCTTGAGAACGATTCGACGTCCCGCGGGATTTTCGTCGAGCAAAAATCCAGTCATTCCACCGCTGTGCTTCTCGTGCCTCAGCGTTCCCTGTGCAATCTCGTGGGCTCGCTTGATTGCAATCTTTTTCAGGATCGACGGATGAACGAGTTCGTCAACGAGACCGATCTGATGTGCTTTTTTCGCGCGGATGTTCTTGCCCGTGAGAATCATGTCGAGCGCGGCACGAACTCCGATCAAGCGCGGCAGCCTCTGAGTTCCGCCTGCCCCGGGAATCAATCCAATCTGAACTTCAGGAAGAGCGAGCACGGTCTTTGGATGATCGGTCGCGATGCGATAGTGCGACGCAATCGCCAATTCGACCGCTCCTCCCATCGCCGCGCCGTGAATCGCACAAATGAGCGGAGTCCTCATCTCATGAATCGAGTCCAGCAGCAGTTGTCCGTCGTGACTGAGACGCTCCGCCTCCGCCGCAGATTTCAGCTCGAGAAATTCGTCGATGTCGGCGCCGGCAATCCAGCTGTCCTTCTTTCCGCTGAGAAGCACGGCCGCTCGAACATTCAAATCCCGCTCGAGCCTGTCGAACAGCGCCACGAACTCGTCCTTCAATCCACGATCGAACTTGTTGACCGGCGATCCGGGCAGATCGAGCGTGATGACGGCAACGCCGTCCACGATCTCCGTGTGGAGCGCGTAGGGAGAAGTCATACGTCACGCTCCACAACCATCGAGAATCCCATTCCGCCGGCAGCGCACACTGTCATCAACCCGTACCGACCACCGCGCCGAGCGAGCTCGTTCAGCAGCGTGACGGTGATTCGAGATCCTGTCGCGCCGAATGGATGACCAATCGCGATCGACCCCCCCATCACGTTCAGCTTCGCCAGATCGACTTCACCAACTGGCTGCGAGAAGCCTGCACGCTCTGCCCAGTACTGCGACTTGAACCCCTCGAGATTCGACAACACCTGCGCTGCGAACGCTTCGTGCATTTCGACCAGATCCATGTCCTTCAGCGTCAAGCCTGCCCGGGCCAATGCAACCGGTGCAGCGAGCACAGGTGCCTGAAGAAGCTGCTCACCAGGATCGAGAGCCGCGTATGCGTATGACTTGATGTAGCCGAGCGGCACGTAGCCAAGTGACTTGGCTTTTTCTTCGCTCATGAGGAGAACGCAGGCGCCACCGTCTGTGAGCGGAGAGGCATTCCCCGCTGTAACGCTTCCATATCTGCGATCGAAGACAGGCTTCAATGCCGCGAGTTGCTCGTAGCTCGTGGCGGCGCGAATGCCGTTATCCGAAGAAACAGCGCTCTCGTACCTGGGCGGAACGTAGACGGTCATGATTTCCGCCGTAAGTCTACCGTCTGCGCTTCCCGCGGCTGCAAGACGGTGCGATCTCAACGCGAGATGATCCTGATCCTCGCGCGAGATGTCATTGAGCTTAGCCATCTTCTCGGCCGACTGACCCATCGTCTCGCCGGTCGATGGCTCCGCGATGGCGGGAGTGATCGGAACGAGATCCTTTGGGCGCACACGGGCCAGCGCTTTTACGCGCCCAGTCATCGTCTTCGCTTTCGACGCGAGAACGAGCGCTTCGGCCATTCCGGCTGAGTGAAGAATCGGAACGTTCGACAATGATTCGGCACCACCGGCGATCGCGACATCGATGTGTCCAAGTGCGATCTGGTCGGCCGCATCTGTAATCGCCTGATTGGCCGACGCACACGCTCGACTGACACTGAAGGCCTGGACGCCTTTCGGCAGCAATGGCATGAGCGCGACTTCGCGGGCGATGTTCGGGGCGATTACGGACGGGACCACAGTTCCGAAGACCAGCGCTTCGACTTCCTTACCGCTGAGATTCGTCCGCTGGATCAGCTCGGCAACGCAGAGTTTGCCAAGTTCGATGGCAGAGATCGATTTGAATGCGGTGCCCGCTTTGGTGAACGGGGTTCGTACTCCGGCGACGATTGCGACGCGACGACCATTTCCAAACGTGGGCATGACCGGAAGTTAGACGGAGTGTGGGTATCTTTCTAGGATGCAGCGCTCCTTCGCAGCTCTCGAATCGACTGTGTTCGATGTGCTCGTGATTGGAGGCGGGATCACGGGTGCGGGTATCGCCCGTGACGCGGCGATGCGCGGCCTCTCTGTCGCGATAGTGGACAAGGGCGACTGGGCCGGTGGGACATCGAGTCGGTCATCGAGGTTGATTCACGGAGGCATTCGCTATCTCGAGCACGGTCAGATCGGCCTGGTGCGCGAGTCCGTAAGAGAGCGCGAGACGCTGCTGCGCATCGCGCCGCACCTTGTCAAGCCGCTCGAGTTCACCTGGCCTGTCTATCGCGGTGCCCGATTGCCGAAGTGGAAGCTTCGCGCTGGACTCACTGCGTATGACCTGCTCGCGGGAGTGGGACGTCTCCGCCGGCATGACTCGCTCGGAATCACGGAGGTTCTCGACCACGAGCCCTTGCTCCGCCGCGACTCGCTCGTGGGGGGTGCGAGCTACTACGACGCTTCCACTGACGACAGCCGAATCACTCTCGCAAACGTCGAAAGCGCGGTAGCCCACGGAGCGGTTGCGGCAAATTACGCGCGCGCATCATCGCTCGCGGAATCGGCGACAAAACCCAGGGGCATTGTGGTTCGGGATCAGTTGTCCGACGCGGAATTGCACGCAAGGGCGAGGTGCGTGGTCAAGGCGACAGGTCCATGGCAGGCGCAGGGAACGAAAGGAACTCACGTTGCAGTGCCTCGGGAGCGAGTCGGCAATCGCGCGGCCGTTACGCTCGTCTCTCCAATCGACGGACGCGTGATGTTCGTGATTCCCGCCGGCGACCAGTCGATTGTCGGGACCACGGACACGTTCACGAGCGAGAATCCCGATGAGGTGCGCGCAACCGAAGCCGACGTGGACTATCTGCTCGCCTCAGCCAACGCCTACTTTCCTGACGCACGGCTCGTGAAGGGCGATGTCGTCGCCGCGTGGGCTGGAATTCGTCCCTTGGCCGCAGCGACTGCAGGAGCGAATCCATCGAGCATCTCGCGCGAGCATCACATCGAGCGAAACACCAATCGTGAAATAACGGTAAGCGGTGGGAAGCTCACCACATACAGGTCGATGGCAGAAGAGGTAGTGGACCTTGTTTTCGAAGAGCTCGAGCAGAAACGGAGGGTCTGTCGCACAGCGGAGGAACAGCTGCCTGGAACCGACCGAAATGAGCGTCGGGCGGCGCTGGAGGGCAATGATCCCAGCCTCGCTCGATCCGTGATTCAGGGTCTTTCCTATACCTGCTCAGATGTTGCGCTGGCGGCTGTTCACGAGATGGCTGTCACGCTCGCCGACGTAATGATCCGCCGCACGCACATTGCGTTCGAGCTGGCGGATCACGGAATGTCGTCGGCGCGATCAATTGCGACGGCGATGGGCGATGCGATGCAATGGGACGAGCAGACTACTCAACAGCGAATCGAAGAGTTTTCCCGCGACGCAGAGCGTCTTTTCGGAGCTTGCGCAGCCGGCTGATCGCCGACGCGAGCTCCTCGCGGCTCACACGTCGTGAATCGTCTTGATCTTCAGGATCTTGAGCCGACGAATCATTGCGGGAAGCTTGAGGATCGTCGTTTCGCCGACAGCCTTTCCAACCAGCGCAAGGCCGATTGGGGATGACATGCTGACGTGGCCTTCTTCGAACTCGACCGAGTCGCCGAACACCAGGCTGTAGGTCTCCTTTGTGCCGGACTTTTCATCTTCGACGACCACTTCCGAGCCAAGGCCCACCCTATCCGACGGAATCTGGGAAACATCAATCGAGGAAAGCTTGCTGAGCCGTTGTCGCAACTGGCCGAGCCGCGCCTGGACGAACTGCTGGCGCTCGAGCGCAGCCTTGTACTCGCTGTTCTCGCGCAGGTCGCCGTGTTCCACGGCTTTCCGGATTTCGGCTGGCAACGTCACGTTCAACTCATGCTGAAGCTTCTCGGATTCCGCGCCGAGGGTGGCTTTGAGCTGGTCGATCATCGGGGATGAAACCTGTTTCACGGTCAACTGGAACACAGCCTTGAGGGGGAGAAAAAACCAGAGCGCCCCTTCCGTTCGGACGGGCGCTCGATATTGGAACCTAACGCGGCAATCCGGAGCCGCAATCCGGCGCTAGGCTGTTGCCTCAGGAACGGTGGTTCTTTCTTCGGACCTTTCCGCCTGGGCCCCGTAGGCGCTAATGACCGCATGCGCTGCCTCAGCGGGGTCGTCAGTGAGAATCATCAGATCGATATCGCCCGCTGAAATCTTCTTTTCCGCCAGCACGCGGGTCTGGAGCCAGCGAAGCAAACCGGCCCAATAGTGACGGCCGAAGAGGATCACCGGGAACTGATAGATCTTTCCCGTTTGAATGAGTGTGATCGCCTCGAACAGCTCGTCGAGAGTTCCGAATCCGCCCGGGAAGATGATGAACGCCACGGAGTACTTGATGAACATCGTCTTGCGAACGAAAAAGTACCGGAATCGCACGAGGGTATCGACGTAGGGATTCGCTCCCTGCTCGAATGGCAGCTCGATGTTGCACCCGATGGATCGTCCACCGGCGAGATGCGCTCCCTTGTTGCCCGCTTCCATGATTCCGGGACCGGCGCCGGTAATGATCGAGAATCCAGCTTCAGCGAGCAGACGCGCGACTTCCTCCGCGGCCTTGTACATCGGATCTTCAGGCGAGGTGCGAGCAGATCCGAAAATCGTGACGCCTTTCTGTACTGACGAGAGGGTATCGAACCCCTCTATTATCTCACCTGTGATTCGAAGAACTCGCCACGGGTCGGTGCGAGTGAAATCGACTCCGGGAGCCGGCTGCTGAAGGAGCTTCTCGTCTTCGGTGACGAGTGAATCGCTTCGAATCGCGTCGTCCACCTGGCGTTTGTCGGTTGCGCGGCGGCTCGGTATTTGAGATGGAGGCGTCCGGCCGGCCATCATGTGGCCTTCCTCCATCCTTTCTCTTGTACCGGCTCGTGCACCTTCTTCTGCTGACGCCCTCAACTCGGAGTCAGCTTTCTTTCCGGTTGGAGTTCGCGGATGTTTTGCGCGCGGCTTCCGGACCCTGGCTGGTTTCGCCGCGTCGTCTGTCGTTTTCTTTTTCTTCATTACATGACTCTAGCTACATGAGCGCTTGCCCGTAATAGTCATCGTCGCTGATGGCGCGAGGCCTGATATCCTCGCGAGTGCGATGAAGCGGGGCATCGTTCCGTCATTCAGCCGCCTTCGCGACGAAGGCGGCATGCATACCCTGACGTCCGTATTTCCCTCAGTAACCGGGCCAGCGTACGCTCCGTTCCTGATGGGTCGCTTTCCCGGACCTATTGGTCTTCCGGGCCTCAGATGGTACGACCGCGGCCGAAAAACATCGCGGCTCCCGGGACACTCGCGCAGCTACGTTGGATTCGAGATGCGGCGAATCGACTCCGACATCGACGCAGCCGCGCCGACGATTTTCGACCTGATTCCATCGAGCATCGCAGCGCTGAACGTCATCAACCGGGGCCTTCCGAAGAGCAATCGGATCGGCTACGGACTCCCGTTTGTCGCGAGAACGACCAAAACCCATTTCAGCGGCAACCTGGGCGGGTGGCAGGCGATAGACAAATACATAGCTGGGCAAGTCGCGGATCAGATCCGGCGAAAACGGCCCGATTTCGCCTTTGCCGCGCTCATGGGAATCGACAAGACGTCGCACTCCGAAGGTCATTCGGGCGCGAACGTCGATCACGCCCTCGCAATCATAGATGATGCCGTTGCTGAAATTCGACACGATGCAGAAAAACGCGGACAGTGGCAGAACACTCACCTCTGGATCGTGAGTGACCACGGACACTCACCCGTGGTTCAGCATGAAGATCTCGCAGGTTTTGTCGGACGGATGGGGTTTCGGACCATCGCTCATCCATTCGTCTACACGCCGGGAGCCGAAGCAGCCGTGATGGTCAGTGGAAATGCGATGGCGCACATCTATCTCGACCTTGCCCTCCGCGAGCGGCCATACCTCCCGTCGATGCCGGGCCGGTGGCAGGCTTTGAAAGAAGCACTGCTTGCTCGGGATTCGGTGGACCTGATGATCGTTCCCGTTTCACCGGGCGCCTGCGACGTATACGGCCGCGGTCGCGGACACGCCCGGATGGATTGGAACGGCTTACGCATTTCGTATCGTCCCCTCACTGGTGATCCACTCGGTCTCGGTCTGGTGGAAAGTCTCTCAGAAGACGAGACGTACGAGCTGACGATTTCTACAGACTACCCCGACTCTCTCGTGCAAATATCCAGAATCTCTGACTCACCACGGTCGGGTGAAATGATCATATCGGCCGCTCGCGACTGGGACCTTCGCTCCAAGTACGAGCCGATTCCTCACTTTTCGTCCCACGGCGCATTGCACCGTGATCACATGCTCGTCCCATTCATCATGAACAAGGCAGCAGCCTCGCGGCCGTGTCGCACGGTGGATGTAATGCCGTCGGCACTCGCAGCGACCGGTGTTTCTATTCCGAAGGGTCTGGACGGACGGTCGTTTCTCTAGCACAATCTCACCACATGTCACTGTTCACCGTCTTTCTTCAGCTCGCAACGGTGGCCTCGCTCCAGACACCCCTTGGAGTGCGGCCGGATCTGTCCCCACCGCCGGTTGGCGTTCCATCGATTGATGACTCGACAAAACGAAGCCGTCCGCGCGCGATCGAATTCAGCAAGGCCTACGACATACGGCTGCGCATTCACAGATACGGCAGTTACACGATGCTACCCCTGTTCGCTACACAATATGTCCTTGGCTCTCGCTTGTTGAACCAGCGCGAGGACATTGCGGACGGAACTCGACGCGAAGGAGTTACCCACAGTTTGAACCGAGCGCATCTGTACACAGCGCTCGGCGTCGGGACGCTCTTCGTCAGCAACACTACTACTGGACTGTGGAATCTCTACGACCAGAGACACAACACCGAGAATCGCGGGATCAGGACTGCGCACGTTTTGACGATGCTGCTGGCCGACGCCGGGTTCGCTCTCACAGGCCGCATGGGAGTCAATGCGAAGAGCGGGTCGCTCGCGGACGCTCGGCGGCATCAGAACGTCGCCGTTGCGTCGATGGGAATAGCGACGATCGGTGCCTCAATGATGTGGTTCTTCGAACATTAACGCGCAGCTAAAGCGGCTAGATGGTAAACACAACCGGCGTTCCATTGGGAAGCGCGTGAGCTAACAGCAGCGCGTCCCAGTTCGTCAATCTCACGCAGCCGTGCGAGCTGGCCATTCCGATCGTGTCGGGATTGGGCGTCCCGTGAATGCCGATGTGCTCTTTTGAGAGCGCGATCCACACGAGTCCAACCGGAGAGTTTGGTCCGGGTGGCAAGCGAGCGCCTGGCTTCGAGTCCGGAACGTCCGAGAAGAGCGTTGGATCGTATCGAAAGCTCGGATTGTACTCCACACCGATGACCCGATACTTCCCAGTGGGCGACGGATCGTATTTGGAGCCGAGCGTGGAGGGAAAGTGGTAGAGCAGCGTGCCGTCGGCGGCGTAGGCATGCACGTAGCTGCCGCTCTTGGCGACCTGAATTCGGGAGATTCGCTTTGACGGGACCGGTGAGCTCATCTCGGCATCTGGCGCCCAGATCACGTCGCCCGCTTTCAATGCAGCAAAGCCAACGCCCGGGTTCAATTTGCGCATCATCTCGAGCGAAGTGTGATAGCGCTCTGCCAGCATCTCGGTCACAGACGCGTAGCAGAGGCATTTCATCTTTGCCTGCTCGTACACGTTGCGCGACAAAGCAGGTATGGTTCCCTTCAGCATTGCCGCGTCGATCGTGACCTGGTGCACCGCCGGGCGCGATCCGGCGACCCTCAACAGCCGATCGTAAGTCAGGGCGTCGAGCACCGAAGTCGCCGGGAGATTCTGCGCCTTCTGAAACCAGAGAATGGCCAGCGTTGTGTTCTTCGCAGCGCGTCCGTCAATCACGCCTACCGAAAAACGGGCGCGGTCGAGAAGAATCTGCGCGCGGGCAACGACAGGTCCGGCTGCCGACGAAAGCTGCGCTGTCGTCGGCGTCGCATTCACGGAGACGGCGCTGATGTCGTCGATTCCCAGGCTCTCCTGGAGCGCTGCGGTTTCTGCGGATTCGGCCGGATCGATGTCGCCCGT
>JBDSBT010000242.1:0-7456 GCA_039921425.1 Gemmatimonadaceae bacterium
ACTGCCATTCCGAATACTCCCTGCTCGACGGCGCCAATCGAATTGATGATCTGATTGCGCGGGCGAAGGAGTTCGAGCAGCCCGCGCTCGCGATCACCGATCACGGGAACTTGCACGCTGCCTGGGAATTTCAGGAAAAGGCCCGCAAGGCGGGAATCAAGCCGCTGATCGGAATGGAGGCGTACGTCGCGCCCGGCGACAGGCGGACGAAAGAGCGCGAGGGAACCCGCAAACCGTACTACCATCTCGTTCTGCTTGCAAAGAACGAAATCGGTTACAAAAACCTCATCAAGCTTTCATCGCTCGGCTACACCGAGGGATTCTACTCCCGGCCTCGCGTCGATCGCGAGCTGCTCGCCAGGTACAACGAAGGGATTGTCGTATCATCGGCATGCATGGCCGGCGAAATCGCGGTGAACCTCCTGGCCGACAATTGGGAGGGAGCAAGAGAGGCTGCGTCCTGGTACGCGAACACCTTCAAGGATTACTACCTCGAAGTCCAGGCTCACAACTCCGAGAATCAGGCTGAGTTGAACAAAAGGGTGTTCAAGCTGGCGGATGAAACTGGCGTGAAAGTGGTCGCCACGAATGACGCACACTTTCTCCGCGCGGAAGACCACGAGTCGCACGATGTTCTTCTCTGCATCGGACTCGGTAAGGATTACAACTCGCCAGACCGGATGCACTACGACAAGGGCTTGTACTTCAAGAACCACGAGGAGATCAGGGATGCGTTTCCCGATCACCCGGAAGTTCTGGAGAATACCCTTGAAATAGCCGACGACTCGTCGATCTCGCTGTCGAAGAAGTATCAGGTCCCGGCGTTCCCGCTTCCACCCGGAGCGTCCACGGAAAACGATCTGCTTGTGTCGCTTTCCGAGGCAGGCGCTCACTATCGGTATGGAGATGAGCTGTCGCAGGAAGTTCGCGAGCGGCTGGAGTACGAGCTCGACGTAATTACCAAGACGGGCTACGCCGGATACTTTCTCATCGTCGCCGATTTTATCAAGGCAGCGCGCGACAAGGGAATTCCAGTAGGTCCAGGCCGCGGATCAGCAGCAGGCTCCCTCGTCGCTTATTGCCTCCGGATCACTGACGTCTGTCCACTCAGGTTCGATCTGCTGTTCGAGCGGTTCCTCAATCCGGAACGCGTGTCGATGCCCGACATCGACGTCGACTTCTGTTTCGAGCGACGCGGCGAAGTGATCGACTACGTGCGCGAGAAGTACGGTCGCGATTCGGTTGGCCAGATCATCACCTTCGGCACGATGAAGTCTCGTGCTGCCGTAAAGGATGTCGGACGCACGCTCGGTTTCACACCGGCAGAAACCGACGCTCTCGCGAAGCTGATTCCGAACGCTCCGAACTTCTCGTTGACGGTCAAGGAAGCGATCGACAAGGTTCCTGAAGTACGCAAGCTCTACAGGGACGAAGAGCGATACCGCGAGCTTCTCGATTTTGCGATTGCCCTGGAAGGACTCTCGCGACATGCCGGTGTACATGCCGCCGGAATCGTCATCGCCCCTGGCCCACTCGACGACTACGTGCCGACGATGACACAGAGCTCGAAAGGCTCTGGAGCGGGCAGCGATGACAGCACGGTCGTCACGCAGTACGACATGAACGCTCTCGAGAAAGTCGGAATGCTGAAGATGGACTTCCTTGGTCTCACGACCCTGACCGTGATCTCCGACGCGCTGGCGTCGATTCGCGCGCGCACGGGCACGGCACCCGACTTGGGCACGCTGCCGCTCGAGGACGCAGAGACGTATCGCATGCTTCGCGCGGGAAAGACCGCCGGTGTATTCCAGTTCGAATCGAATCTCGGAACTGACCTGCTCAAGAGCATGCGCGCCGACCGATTCGACGATCTCGTCGCGTCGAATGCGCTGATGCGACCCGGCCCGCTCGACGCCGGAATGCACAAGGTCTACATCCGCCGCAAAAAGGGCGAAGAGAAAGTCAGTTATCAGCTTCCCGAGCTGGAAGAGATTCTCAACACGACTTATGGAGTCATTACCTATCAGGAACAGGTGATGCGCATCGCGCAGAAACTTGCGGGAATTTCTCTCGCCGAAGCCGACGTGCTCAGAAAGGCCGTGGGTAAGAAGGATGCAGAACTGATTCGGTTCGAACTTGGAAAGTTCGTTGAGAAAGCAGTCGCGCGCGGCTACGACCGGAAGACCATTGACGACATCTCCGGACAGATCGAGACCTTTGGCCGCTACGGATTCAACAAGTCCCACTCCGTCGCCTATTCGATCATCTCTTTCCACACGGCGTGGCTGAAGACCCACTATCCCGCCGACTTCATGGCGGCGCTTCTTTCGGCGATGATCGGTGACACTGACAGCGTCGTCAAATACATCAATGAAGCGCGCGAGATTGGTATTGAGCTTCTGCCGCCCGACGTAAACGAATCCGGCTACAAATTCACGGTCATCGGCGACAAGAAAATCCGCTTCGGGCTTGGCGGAATCAGAAACATCGGCCGGTCTGCGATCGACTCGATTCTCTCTGCACGCCAGAAGGGACCGTTTACGTCGATCTTCGAACTCGCGTCGCGCGTCGACCTTCGCGTCTGCAATAAGCGCGCTTTCGAGGCACTCATTCCGTCCGGTGCACTGGACGGAATTGGCGGGCATCGCGCGCAGTACATGACAATTCTTGACACCGCACTCCGCGAAGCATCGTTGCAGCAGGAAGAAAAGGCGTCAGGCCAGGTGTCGATGTTCGGCGCGCCAACTTCGAACGGCAACACTGCTACGAACGGACACGAAGCGACGCTCCCCAATATTGCTCCATGGTCCGAATCAATTCGGCTCGCGAAAGAAAAGGAAATTCTCGGTTTTTATATTTCCGGACACCCGCTCGAGCCGTTCTCCGTTGAATGCGAGTTGTTCAGCACGCACAAGGTCGCCGATCTTGGAACATGGAGCCCGGATCCGATGGCGCTCGCAGTGGTGGTGACGGCGATCAAGCGGCAAACTAGCAAGAGAAGCGGGGCCGAGTTCGCCCGGCTTACGATCGAGGATTTTTCGGGGTCCACAGAAGTGCTGGTATTCCCTGAAAAGTGGTCCGCGCTTTCGGATCAGGTGAAGACAGACATTCCGATTCTCATGAAGGGCGGTTACGCCCGGCGCGACCAGGACGCGGATAATCCATCGTTCGTGGTAGAGTCGTTAACGAAGCTCGCGGAGTTGCGCGCGAACGGTCAGGTGATGATTGCGATCGATCTGAAGCGGTCGGCCGACAACACCCCCGGCATCATGAACGAGGTTCGCTCGATCGTAGAGTCATACCCTGGCACCGTGCCGCTCGAGGTGCAGTATAGCGATGGGAACGGGTTGCGGGCTACACTTCGGTCTCGCAGTTTGACACTTGCGGTGAGCACGACAGCGATGAGCGAGCTGCGCTCGCTCCTCGGGGAAGACTCGGTACGCCTGCAACGCGGGAGCAAATAGGTGGCGACGTCTGGACAAGCGCTGGACTTCGAAAAACCGATAGTTGAGCTCGAAAGGCAAATCGAGGAGCTCAAGCGCCTTGCCGGCGAGCGGCAGATGAACGTGGTCGAGGAAATCGCTCCGCTGGAGCGCAAACTCGTCGAGCTGCGGGAGCAGATTTACCGCAGCCTCACACCGTGGCAGCGCGTCCAGGTCGCGCGAAATCCGAAGCGACCTTTTACCTCTGAGCTGATCGATCTCGTCTTCACGGATTTCGTCGAGCTCCACGGCGATCGCGCGTACCGCGATGATCCTGCAATCATCGGTGGGTGGGCGCGTCTCGACGGCGAGACCATCATGGTCATGGGCCAGCAGCGCGGACGCGACACCAAGGAGCTGCTTAAGCGCAACTTCGGCATGCCGCACCCTGAAGGGTACCGGAAAGCCCTCCGGCTGATGAAGCTGGCAGAGAAGTTTCACGTTCCAGTGCTTACATTCATCGATACGATGGGTGCCTGGGCCGGAATAGGTGCGGAGGAACGCGGTCAGTCCGAAGCGATCGCGCGGAATCTGCTCGAGATGAGCTCGCTCACCGTACCGATCGTGGCTACCGTGATCGGCGAAGGGGGATCAGGCGGAGCGCTTGCTCTCGGCGTCGCCGACCGGGTTCTGATGATGGAGAACGCGGTCTACTCCGTAATCAGCGTCGAAGGCTGCGCAACCATTCTCTGGAAGGATGGCAAGAATCCCGAGATGCGTGACAAGGCGGCCACGGCGCTCAGGGTTACAGCCCCTGACTTGTTCGAGCTCAGGGTGATCGATGAGATAATTCCCGAGCCTCCCGGCGGAGCGCATACAGATCACGCCGCCGCCGCGAAGGTTCTGGGGGAAACGTTGAACAGGCATCTCGAGGAACTGCGGAAGTTCCGCCCCGAGAAGCTTGTTCGAAGGCGCAGGCAGAAGTTCCTGCGGCTTGGTCAATGGACGGAGTAGTTTGGCTCATCTAATAGAAGTCGCTTTCAGGGGAAATCGAAAAGAGTTTTTTCTCTGGGACTATCCGAGTCCACCCGCACTCAAGTCCGCGATCATCGTCGATGCCGATCGCGGCGAAGATCTCGGATTTGTTCATTCGCTCGGTGAGCTCGCCGAGATTCGAAACGGGGGCTGCGCCCACGGTTGCGGAACGGCTGCGCCAACTCGCAAGGCGCTTCGCGTCGCGACAGGAAAGGACAAATCGAGCGCAAACGAGCTCCAGCGCCTGAACGAGGAAGCACGCCGGAAAGCATCCGAGCGTGTGCGCGCCAACAACCTCGCCATGAAGCTGACCGACGCCGATTGGCAGTGGGACCGCAAGAAGCTCACGTTCTATTTCACCGCTGAGAAGCGCGTGGACTTCCGTAATCTCGTCCGCGATCTCGCATCGATGTTCCGCACACGTATCGAGCTGAAGCAGATAGGGGTTCGCGATGAAGCGAAGCGTCTGGACGGAATTGGCCGCTGTGGACGACAGTATTGCTCCGCGTCATGGCTCCCGGAGCTGCGGCCGGTAAACCTCGGCGTCGCCAAGGATCAGAACCTTTCACTCAACCCCGCGCAGATTTCCGGCGCGTGCGGACGCCTGATGTGCTGTCTTCGCTATGAGCACGAATTCTACGTCCAGAGCAGGAAGCGCTTTCCAAAGGAGGGAAAGGTCCTGACCACGGCCAAAGGCGAAGAGAAGCTCCTGTCGATCGACATTTTCCACGAGCGACTGACCCTCCGAACGGCAGAAGGCGAAACGCGGATCGTGCCGCTCACCGAGTTCAATCGCGAAATGGCTGCCGTCGCAGGCGGTACAATCGAGAGCTACATAAATGAGACGGCGTCCGACGAATACGATGGCATTGACGCCGGGTTCGACATTTCGCCGGAGTTGCTCTACACGCAGGAACACGAAGTCGCCTCCGCAAGAGAGCACATCATCTCCGAGGCACCCGCGCCGCCGTTGGCAGAAGATGCTGTCACGACTGACAATCCCGACAATGCCGATGAGCGACCTGCCCGCTCGGGGGATCGCGACGACGCTGGCGCGCGGCGCAGACGGGGGCGCCGCGGTGGGCGCCGCGGCCGCGGCAGCGAACCCGGAGAGAGCTAGGTGGCTCGTTTTTACATCACGACCGCAATCGACTACGCCAACGGTGACCCTCACCTGGGGCACGCATTTGAAAAAATCGGCGCCGACGTAATCGCTCGTTACCGGCGCATGTCCGGAGACGACGTGCACTTTCTCATCGGAATGGACGAGCACGGGCAGAAGGTCGCGTCAGAAGCTGCCGACAGGGGCGTTCAGCCGCAGGCTCTCGTTGAAGACGTCGCCGAGCGCTTTCAGGCTATGTGGCGCAGGCTTTCGATCTCGAACGATCAATTCATTCGCACAACCGAGGCGAGTCACCGCGATGGTGTCACCGCCTTGATCGAAGCCATCTTTCTAAATTCTCCGGACGACTTCTTCGAGAAGGAATACGAGGGCTGGTATTGCGTCGGCTGCGAGTCGTTCAAGCAGGACAATGAGATTATTCAGGGAAAGTGCATTCTTCACCCGACGCGGGCACTTCAGTGGGTTGCTGAGGGAAACTGGTTCTTCCGGTTGTCGGCCTACACGGACCGGCTCAGGTCTCTCATTTCCGACACGAACTTCCTCGGTCCGAAGAGCCGGCGCAACGAGATGCTCGCGCTGCTCGATCAGGGGCTGGAAGACATCTCGGCAAGCCGTTCGCGATTTTCCTGGGGCGTTCCCTTCCCTCGTCCGTCGAGCACGGGCGAAACTCAGACCACCTATGTGTGGTTCGATGCACTTCCGAACTATCTCACGGCGACCGGATACCCTGCGCCTGGCTATGACGCTCGCTGGCCCGCCGATCTGCACGTGGTTGGAAAGGACATCACGAGATTCCACAGTATCATCTGGCCGGCAATGCTCATGGCCGCCGGTCTGGAAGTCCCGCGGCACGTCTGGGCACACGGTTTTGTTCTTCTTGCCGGCGACCGCTTCAGCAAGTCGGCCGGCGTCCGTCTCGACTTGGACGAGGCCATCGACCGCTTCGGCCCGGACGCCTTCAGGTATTTTCTCCTTCGCGAAGTTCCTTTCGACGGCGACGGCAATTTTTCCTGGGAGCGGTTCGAGGAGCGATACAATTCCGAGCTTGCTAACGCATTCGGCAATCTCGCGAGCCGCACCATCTCCATGATTGACCGTTATCGAGACGGCGTTGTACCGGCGGGCAATGACGATGGCATCGACGCAGCCGACGACGAAGATCTCTCTTCATATCGCAGCCACATGAGTGGCCAGAACGGGTACCTCATACACGAAGCGTTGAAGGCTCTCTGGCGCACCGTTGCCAGGGCGAACGAATTCGTCGATCGACAAGCTCCGTGGAAACTCGCTGCAGATCCAGCTATGTCGCACGACCTCGACCGGACACTCGCATCATTGACGCGTCAGCTCGTTCGACAGACCGCGTATGTCGCGCCATTCATGCCGTCAAAGGCCCAGGATCTTTGGGAGCGCCTGGGGGCTCCTGGACAGGTCAGTGAACACACCTTTGAAGGCGCACGCGCTCTCGATCCAGCAGGGTGGAACGTCCGCAAGGGCGACCCTCTTTTTCCCAAGGAACAGAAGCAGGGGTGAGCGTCGGCAAACCGGCGTCACGCCTTTGACATTGTTCGGTCCGGGCGGTAACTACAGCCGACCCGCTTGTTGTCGGAAGACTTTTACAATGAGGAAGGTAAAGAAATGAAGCGAATGTTTATCGCAACGCTGAGCGTCAGCGCGCTTGGTCTCGCCGCTTGTGCTCACACGGTGCCCGTAGAAGGTGCTGCTACGCCATCAGCATCTGTGTCAACCACCGGTGGTGGCAGATGGTCGGGAAGAATCGCCTCGGTTACGCAGAATCGTGGTGACGTCGGTCAAAGCACGCGCGACAAGAGTTATGGGCAGGCCGACTGGACCCGCGGAAGTGGTCCGACGCTCT
>JBDSBT010000243.1:0-2108 GCA_039921425.1 Gemmatimonadaceae bacterium
CTGTTCGTTCCATTCTAGTCCGCCGGCAGGACTCTGGTGCTCGTGCGCGAGTCCGATCGCGTGTCCGAATTCGTGTGCCGCGGTCCCGGGATCGAGAAACCCGAGGTTCATTGTGGCGTCCTTGAGCGGAATGCTCTGGCAGTCTGTTCCGATGTAAGACCATGCGCCGTCACTTTGATCGAACGAAATACGAATTTCAGCGTCTAGCGCATTGCCAAAATCGAGTTTCAGGTTTGCGACAGCCGTCCACCACGCGGCCTCTTCGCGTGCTTTTGCCTGCTTTGCGGGAGTTCCGTTTATGAATCGGACACGAAGTGTCGTGCCGTTTATCCACGTTTTCCCGATTGGAGCTATTGCTCTCGTTCGGCCGCCACTGGCAGGGATCACACGCGTTGCGCGATACTCTCTTGTCTTGTTAGGCAGATGACGATCGATACAGATTTTCGTGCGCTCAGCCATTTTAATCTCCCGGTTGTCGACGAGTGTCGTCGCGATTGCTGCTGCTAACAGCCGTTTGGCTATTCGGACGGAGTGAGGACAGCTGACCACATCGCGTGCGCAACTTCTGGATGTGCTATGTCGCTGTGAGCGCCGGAAAAGCCGCCACCTTCTTTTATCACGTCGGTGGCTTCGAGGTTGTAGATACGGCCGGGTTGAAATTCATATCTGTAGTTCGCCGCTTGCATCTCCATGTCCTCTGTTTTTGGGCCGATTCCCTGAATCCCCCATGCGCCAATACCGCCGTATTTCGGGGCATCCGAAGCAGCAAGCACGACCTGGTCGGCTACGGCCGCAGCGTTGGGGTAAAGCTTGCTCACCGCGCCATCTTTTTTTGAACGGGTCGTGACGATTGGGCCTTCGACAAGGTGATTCTGTACGATCCGGGAGAAATAGCCTGGCTTGTGGTCGGCAAATTCGATGTCCGCACAGTAAGACCACAGAGAAAGGGCTCCCTGAACCAGAAAGAGCGAATGAACAGGTTCGGCTGGCTCGTCCGCTTTGGGTGGTCCAGCGACAGTGGCAGAAACGACGACGCAGCCAAAGCTGTGGCCCATCAAATGGAAATGGGTCTTCGAGTTGGCGACTTTCTGGAGGTCGTGGAGAAGAGAGTGCGCGCCTCTCTCGCCAAAGCGGCGGGCGCGATCTTTCATCTTCCAGAAGGAAATTTGTCGAATCGGTGAAAGAATAGCTTCACGAATGTTGCTTCCCCATCCAAGCACGCCTGGCCGCGCGCCTCCTTCATCAAGAGGTCTTTGCAGCACTTCTTCGAAAATGCCTTCTGGATTCCAGATGTGGTCCGATCCCGGCGGTGCATCGACATCTCCCGTTCCAAGCTGCGATTCGGCGTAGAGAGTGTTGTATGCTTCCTGAACTTCCAGCGGAATGTCCGTGGAGTCCGTATCTCCTCTCGACGCGTTGATAACGGTGCGCAGAGCGCTTCGAGCTGCGGCGGTGTCAGCGATGCTTGCCGCGTACTTATCTACTTCTTCGTCAACGGAAATCTGTGTATCGTCATCGACTCCAAGTACTCCGTTCTGACCTTCCGGGATCTTCTCGTCGCCCCAGGGCAGACTTGGCCAGTGCAAGCCGACAACGAGAGACCTGAATCCCGGGCGATGGGCTTTCGCCTCAGCGATATCCTGCATGTCTTTTCCCATCTCGCCAACCCACTTGTCATATTGCTCGATCGCCGAACCGATGTCTCCTTTCCATCCATGACTGGTAAAGAACACATCTGTAACCGGGTTGGGCTGGTCACTCACGGCTGCCCTTACGGAATCGCTGAGGAGAACGTTGTTGGGCTCTCGCCTCTCACGTCCGTCTTCATCGTAAGAGATGAGATAGTATTCGATTTCGGTGCCTGGAATTTGCCGAAGCGGCATGGTGCTTCCTCGATTTAGAGTTTTCGAAGTCGTCTAGTGGACGTCCAATCCCGGCGTTATTCGCGTATCTGTGGCACAGTAGACGGCGTAAAGCAGTCCGAGAGGATTGTTCCACTTCGTCCATGCGTTTCGCCGGGTAGCGAGCATTGCTTCTCCCACCGTTGTCCCGCTGAGAAGCAAAGGAAAAAATTGCAGCGCCCACTCTGTTGCGAACAGCGCAGGCGT
>JBDSBT010000244.1:0-2916 GCA_039921425.1 Gemmatimonadaceae bacterium
CCGCGCGCGGCGGCACGAACTCGGCGATGAATGAATCCTTCGGCGCAATCGGCGGCATGATCCGCCCGGGCGAACCGCTCCACCCGGGAACGCCGTCGGGGAAACTCTCGAGCTCGATTCCATGCCAGTGAACCGCCGTTGGCTCGGGCAGATGATTGACGACAGTAATTTTCACCGGCTGACCACGCTTGAGCACGAGCATTGGCCCGGGGATGAGAACTGAGTCGGATTTGGGCTCGACGGGTCCGTCCTGAGTGACGTAACCCATTCCGATGAACTTTCCGAAACGCTTTGCTTTCTGCTGAGCGACGAGGCGGATATTTCGAACGGTTGTGGAGCTCAGCGCTACCGTATGTTTCGCCCTTGGGAGAACACTGATGCCCAGCACGAGACCCGACATTTTATGGGGCGGCCCACCTTTCGGCATTGTGGTCGATGCGGGCATTCCCGGCATCGCTTCCATCGGGTGCTCGTCATCGCGAGGGAGCGCGAGGACGGCAGAAGTGTGAAATGAAAAATGGCAGTGAAAGATCCAGTTGCCCGGTCGTTCCGGCACCCACCACATCCTCATCGTGGCACCGGGAAGCATAAGATTGGTGACCACTTGAGGGCGCTGGTCTCCTGAAAACTGTGTTCCTTTTTCCCATGTGCCCGTGCTTTCTATATGGTAGTAGAAACCGTGCAGATGCATCGGGTGTGAGTCGACTGTTGGATTGACCCATCGCCACCGAGCTGTGTCACCCTGAGTGTAGGTGAACTTTTCGGTATACGGCCACGCTTTTCCGTTAATGGTCATCACGGTTTGCGGTCCACGTGGTTTCGTGAGCGTCGAGTCGGCATCACGGTTCCAGACGCCAAGAACAAAGATTCGGTCGTTGGTCGGGGCTCCGGTGGCGTCTACAACGAATGCTCCATTGAGTGCACTCTCGAACCATTGTAGGTCTGCCAGTTCACGGTTGCCTGTCGTGGCCCAGTAGAAGAATGTGCCGGGCCTTGTCACCGTGAACCGCAATTGGCGCGACTCGCCAGCCGGTATTTTCAGCGGGACTTCAGGCTTGCCGTCGTGATCGTTCAGGCCGTGAACCGTGAGAAGAGAATCCTTGAACGGATTAGTTACTCTGATAACGACCTGGGTTCCCTGAGCGACGCGGATCAGCGGGCCTGGCACGCTGAGCGGCTTGCCAGTTTCCGCGAATGCCAGGGCGGAGACGCTGGGACTAGCGTCTTCCTCGCTATGCAGGGCGCCTGGGCGGATCACGAGGCTCAACGTGAGAACACCGTCCTTGAGGACGCCCGCAGGGGCACGATTGTCATTTGCAACCATTGCTTCTACCGCGTCGGGAGCCTTCCGGGTTGAGGCGACGGTTGAAGGAAGATTGCCGGAGGAAAATCCGGCAACGGTGAGCAATGCAAGCCAACGGATCGGGAGAAAGATTGGGTTCATTCTAGGGGGAGTGGTTAGCCACAGTGAAGCACAGGAATGTGCACACACATCCGAACCGCAGGAAGCCTAGCTGCGAAGTTGCAACCTCCTCCAGGAGGTGACGATTATTTGCATTTCTACGGTTTTGGAGCACACGAAAGACAGCTTCGAGTATCGTGTTGACCGATCGACGCGACACCGACTCCCTCGTGCGTTGCCGTCCGCCATTGTGCGAGGCAATGTTCGGCTGCAATTTCGACCTTGGAACACGATGCTGGGGGCGCGTCGCCCTGCGCTCGTTCCAAGGGGGTCATGGCGGATGAATCTCGTGGACCTGCTCCATTCGGATTTCAAGAGTGTGCTCCGCCTGCTGCTCATCGACCTGATCGAGGTCTCCGATCGGCGTGGGCTCGACAGAGAATCGTGGGCGAAAGCATTGATCAGTAATCCGCTGGCACTCCCCAGGGATTTTGGCGGCCTGACTGAAACGGACACTTTGCGTGCACGCTTCGACTCTCTCGATGGACTGGCAAAGTCTGAACTCACCTTCGTCGAGAATCCCACCGACGCAGCACGACAGGTTGTCTACGAAGTTCTTCAGCCCGCTGATAGCGCCGGGTTCAATGATATGACGACTCACGCACCAACGGATCCAGTGAGACGTCCATCTTCTCGACCGTCGCGTTCGCCATCGCGTTCGGTGTCGCATTCAGGAACCCGTGCGGTTTTCCCACTGCCTCCGCCGTCGCCTGATCCTCAATTCGCCGAGTCGCCGGCGCTGCCCGTAAACGCTGACCCGCCTGAGCGTCGTTTCATTGAAGCGGGAATAATCGGTCATGACGGGAAGTCTCCGCTCAAGCTCGCAACGGATTACATCCTGGAATTCGGCGTTGTGCTCGAGAAGGCGAGGAACTCCATTGCAGCAGCTGCCCTTCCTGATGCGAGTTTTTTGTTCAAGGACGATGAGGACACAATCGAGCTGACCGTTCAGGTCAACAGCTCCGATTTTTCAGTCGCGCAGAAATCGCTTCCCCTTACGCTCCCGCGCCGCGGCCCTTCCCCGGGCAAAGCACGATTTGATATCAGGGCAAATCACGAAGGGCCGGGATCTATCGTCGCCACATTCCACAAGCACGGCAACTTCATCGAGCAGATCGAGCTCACATTGATGGTCGGCGGCACCGCAGTCCAGCCGCACGCATCGACATCAAACGGGAGAAACATCGACAACGCGTCGGTCCTCGAACCACGAGATATCGGCATAAGAGTCGGGCCGGCCACCGACCGCGGATACGACGTCGTCGTATGGGGTGCAGTCAGCACTCAGGTAACTTTGCCCATCACCAGGGATTATCTCAATCAGGCGATCATCAACGCGCGCGCAAAGTTGATGTCGGTCGTGATGCGGAAGGGCGCCGACCACACTCTCTCGTTTCAGAAAGACGTACAAATCGACAAGGCAGAGGCAGACACGGCAATGGAGATTCTCCGCG
>JBDSBT010000245.1:0-3488 GCA_039921425.1 Gemmatimonadaceae bacterium
TCTGAAATCAGAAAACCAGTTCCCACCGGCGAGAGGTCATTGAACACAACTCGCCCGACAGCATTTGCGGCCTTGCGTGCGAGATCGAGAAAACTCACGCCGACAAAATCGTCGGTTTTCCCCTGAATCCGCTCGGCCCCTGTCTTCGCTTCTCCCTTGAGCCCGAAATTGTCGGGAGATTCGCCGTGCGCGAGAGCTGTAGCGGTGGCGTCATCAACCTTTGCAACAGCCTTGAACCGCTGAACCTTCCTCTGTTCCGACTCCTCAGCGTCGAGCGGATTGCCGCTGCGAATGGCTTCGATTGTCTTCTCGCGCTGCTCCGTTCCTTCCTTGCCTTCGATCCGTGCCTTGGCCGCGAAGGCTATTCGCTCAGGCGTCTCCATGATGTCCTCGGGCTACCGGGTGGTGGTAGACGACAGTCAACCCCTCGAAAGTGGTGGTTTTGCCACGGCGCGCAATGCCACTTTCATATCACCTGAGTGTCGTCGGTTTTGTATCAGCCGGTTTCGGGTCCGAAGGCTTCAGCTCGACGACAATCAGACGGATCGTCGTGCTGCCGATGTTCTCGTTCCAGTGGATGATCGGATTCCGGTAGAGAGTCTGTCCGGCCGTTAGGGTTACTGGCTCGGACGTCGTGCCGTCGGGAAGGTGATTGCGGACTGTCCCGCCGGCGATGACATATACTATAGAAGTGGGATGCGAGTGCATGTTTTCCTTCCGTCCCAGCGGTAGCGCCGCCTCAAATACGCGGACGCACTCGTTATCGAGAGTCACGTGGGTGGTCTTCGGGTTCACCGCCGCCGCGTCCTGCGCGTGCAGAGAAGCGGCGAAGGCGATGGTGAGAAAGACAAAGATTGCTAGCGACCCGCGCATGGTTGGCTCCGCTTTCGGATTTGGTCTTGAATTTTGATCGATGCCTGCCGACGATTGATCGTCGGAACCACATCGCTGGAGAAGTACGGCTCCTGCGTGCCCCAGAATATGTAGTCCACCTTGAGATAATTCAGCGCGAAGTCCAGAAGCTCTTTCGCCGTGACGCGCTTGCGGGTGTTGGGATTGATCTCCTCGAGATTCCCGTCCTGTACAGCGATGCCGCTGGGGACGTGTCCGGCTGCCTGACGAATGAGCGGATACGAGCTCTTGAGTTGGCCGGACCTGAACGGCATGAGGTCTGGACCGCCAACACCAACATTGGCGTTTTTCGCCGCACCGTACACTCGTCCCAGATACAGTTTGAGTAACGCGAGATCGTCGCGGATCGTGCTGAAGTCGTATTCGTCCCTGGCGCGCTCGAGCTCCGCCCATGGGTAAGTGATCTGCACACCCCCGAAATTTCTGTTCGACAGAAATGCCGGTTTCGATCGCAGCATTTCGCGCTCTCGTCCGATGAAGACGTGGTTGTGCAGCGGCTTTGTCCGCGGCCCGCCGGGAACGGCGGCCCATTCGTCAGTACCCGCCATTGAGTCCACGTGTATTGCGAGATCGGCGAGCAGCGAGATGTCGTGTGGTGCCGGTGGAAACAATCCCTTCTCCACTGTTCTCACGGCGCTGTCAGGATTGATGTCAGCCCTCTCTCCGAGGCAGCCGTAGTAAAAGCTTACGGACTTGCTGCGCCGACCCTCGAAGACTGAGAGCGTCGCGGAATCCGTGTCCGTCACCCCACGCGTGCACCCCGGTTGTCCGGGCAGGTACGTCGATTTGAGATTGAAGAACCCGCTTCGATCGAGATACGAGATCAGCGAACGAAACGCGGTGGGCTCGAGTTGTCTCGTACCATTGCGCTTGAGAACGTATGCTTTGCCGGTGAAGGTGACGACTCCCTTACGATTTATCTCGACGGTATAGACGGGGCAGCTTCCGAGGCACGCTGTGCGCTCGAGTACGACGCGATCGTCCTGCGCGTGCCCTCGCGCGGGATTACTGAAAACTGTCAGACCTACGAACGTCGCAACTATCCTGCGCATGTCTCTCCCCCGTCCGACACCTGCAGTACCCGCCCTCACCGGTACCTGCAGTGCCCGCCCTTTCATTCCCGGACCGTAGCCCCGGCCGACGCCGATACACATATTCGGAGATAGATGTCCGCACTCCAGACCCAGCTCCAGGAAATACTCGGCACCTCCTACCGCGTCGGCCGCGAGCTCGGCGGCGGCGGAATGTCACGCGTGTTCGTCGCAATCGACACTGCGCTCGACCGCCAGGTGGTCATCAAGGTCCTCCCACCCGAACTCTCCGCCGGCATCAACACCGATCGATTTCGCCGGGAAATCCAGCTCGCCGCTCGACTTCAGCATCCGCACATCGTCCCGCTCCACGCCGCAGGGGCAAAGGACGGACTGCTATACTACACGATGCCGTTCATCGCCGGCGAAAATCTCCGTACCCGGCTGAACAAATCTGGTGAGCTGCCGGTGCAGGATGCAACGAAAATTCTTCGTGAAGTTGCCGACGCGCTGAGCCACGCACACTCGCAAGGTGTCGTTCATCGCGACATCAAGCCGGAGAACATCCTTACCTCCGGCAATCACGCGCTCGTCACAGACTTCGGCGTATCGAAAGCACTGAGCAACGCCACCGCCGAGGCACCGAGCGACGCACCATCGCTCACTTCACTCGGAGTCGCACTCGGCACACCTGCATACATGGCGCCCGAGCAGGCAGCCGCAGACCCAATGGTCGATGCGCGTGCTGACATCTATGCTCTTGGTGTCGTCGGATATGAGCTGCTCACTGGAAGAACGCCCTTCGCAGGACTGAATCAGCAGCAGACTCTCGCTGCACACATCACGACAGCACCTGCGCCGGTTTCGCAACACAGGCCGCAGCTTCCTCCCGGGCTCGCTGCCGTAATCATGCGCGCAATCGAGAAGCGTCCTGCCGATCGGTGGCAGTCCGCGCTCGAGATGCACGATGCACTCGAGCCTTACGCGATGACGAGCGGAGCAACTGGGCCGAGCACGGCGACAGCGCGACTATCGTCCAAGTGGACGCCACAGCGAATTGCCGTCGCCGCAGGCATCCTCGGCATCGTCGTCGCTGGTTTCGTCGCTAGCACTGTCGCATTTCGCCGTAACGGTCAGGTGCTCGTGGTGGGGAATACGCGACAGATTACTAACGCGCCTGGAATGGAGATCATTCCGAGTATTTCTCCCGACGGACGATTTGTGGCGTACGACGTACCTGCAGGCGATCACAACACCCTCTACGTCAAACAAATCGCGGGCGGGCGCGCAATCATGCTCGCTGACTCCGGAGCTTTCCCGACATGGAAACCGGACGGGTCAGAGATTCTCTACACGACTGGCGGCCGGGATCGAGGCAGCTTCCACGCGTACACGGTACCTGCACTCGGGGGTGTGTCCAATCCGGTGCCCGGACTGGATAATCTCGGGCACTGCATGTATTCCAACGCCGGAGATCGAGTAGCCTGCGTTGACGCCAACACGCAGGCGCTCGTGATTGCCGGAGCGAACGGTGAGAATCGTCGC
>JBDSBT010000246.1:0-16960 GCA_039921425.1 Gemmatimonadaceae bacterium
CGTTCTCGAATGAAATTTGAGAAGTAACTCTTCGAACGTAAACTTCACGTCAGCTGCGCCGAACAGCTTTCCATCGTGCCATCTCACGTTGTGACGGAGATGAAAGCGGTAAAGGGAACCGCCTTGCTCGATATCCCAGCTCGTTGCAAGCGCAGGAATTGGCCTGAGATGATCATCGAGCTCCACGAGTCCATCGTAGAGCATGCCGGCGGCCGTGTGAACACCGCCATTTGTTGTGATCGCCGTGTTCAGCTGACCCGGGTCGGAGGTGATCGCCGCGACAAAAGGGCGACCCGCGGTCGCGTCACGTTTGCAACCGGCCGTGCAAAGAGTAAGAAAGGCGAAAATCAGGCCGTGGCGTGCTGGTCCCAAATATCCCTCCGACGCTGTCATCCGACTCAAACGTTCCTGGAATTCCGTGTAAACAAGCCGGAAGCCGCGACGTTGGATAGAGCACCGTTGCGGGAAGCGCCTGGTCGTAGCGCTACCATGCAGGTGTCCAAAACCGGCTCCGAGCCGTATCGTTTTATCATGACGAATGGCCCGCACACGCTCGATGCGCCGATCGCGGAAATGTCGATTCTCTGGCTGAATGCGGGGTTGAGCTGCGATGGCGAAACAATCGCCATGACAGCGGCGACTCAGCCGAGTATCGAAGACGTGCTGTCGGGCGCCATTCCATGGCTTCCCAGGGTGAAGCTCTACAATCCCTTTCTTTCATTCGAGAACGCGGATGAATTCCTCGAGTTCTTTTATCGGGCCGCAGCTGATACCCTAGGTCCGTTCATCCTGGTAGTCGAAGGTTCGATTCCAGACGAGACCAACAAAGACGATGGGTATTGGGCCGCTTTCGGCACCGACAAAGTCACGCATCAGCCCATAACGACTTGCAGCTGGATCGATCGCCTCGTTCCGAATGCCTGGGCGGTAGTCGCCGTCGGTACCTGTGCATCCTACGGCGGCATCCACGCGATGGAAGGAAACCCTACTGATTGCATGGGACTCCCGGATTACCTGGGATGGAAGTGGAAATCGCGCGCCGACCTGCCTGTCGTCTGCATCCCCGGTTGTCCCACGCAACCGGACAATCTGATGGAGACTCTTCTCTACCTGCTGCACATGTCTACCGGGCGAGCGCCAATGATTCCACTCGATGACTCGCTCCGTCCACGCTGGCTGTTCGGGAACACTGTTCACGAGGGCTGCGATCGCGGCGGATTCTACGAGCAAGGCGAATTCGCTGACGCATACGGATCGAACCTCTGCATCGTGAAGCTCGGCTGCTGGGGACCGGTGGTTCAGTGCAACGTAGGAAAGCGCGGATGGATTGGCGGCGTCGGTGGCTGCCCAAACGTCGGCGGAATCTGCATCGGCTGCACGATGCCCGGCTTTCCGGACAAGTTCCAGCCGTTCATGAACCAGCCGCCCGGCTCCCTCCTGTCGTCGGCGGCGGTGATGACGTACGGGAGAGCGATTCAGGCATTGCGCAGGTTCACTCTTGCTTCACTGAACAAAGAACCCGCATGGCGCAGTTCTCCGCGCCGGAAAGAATGATTTAACCCATGTTAGTGCCAACCTCGGGAATCGTCGCTGAGCTGCAAGCGCTGGATCTGGGAGAATCCGAAGCTGCGTTGATGGAGCTTGCGGCAGTGTTTTTTCAAAACGCCGGCGGAGATCCAGAGACCCACCCGAAGACTGCCAGTGCTAATGGCAATGGCGAGAGCGTCGATCTCGAGGCGCCGAATCCCGAGACGATGTACCGCGCTCTGGTCGAGCAGATCCCGGCCGTCGTTTTCATGGCGTATCTCGACCGCGGCATTGGCGAAGCATATGTAAGCCCGCGCATTGAAGAAGCCATCGGCTTCACGCAGGCGGAGTGGCTCGAGGATCCCGTTCGCTGGTACAATCAGATACATCCCGGGGACAAGGAACGCTGGAGTATCGACGCCGCCCAGATGCTCCTCACCGGTCAGCCGTTGCGCGCTTCGTATCGTGTCTTGGCGCGAGACGGCCGCGTGATCTGGTTTCAGTGCGAAGCCAAGATGATTCGCCGCGACAACGGGCGCCCGTGGTTCATCCACGGCGTGGGCTTCGACATTACTGACCTGAAAGAGACAGAGCAGACACTGGATCAGGAACGCAACGTCGTCTCGGGAATACTGAACACGGTCGCCGCGCTCGTCGTCGTTCTTGGAACAACAGGACAGATCATCCGATCCAACCTCGCATGCGAGAAGATCACCGGCTACTCAGCGAAACAGATGCGGGGAAAATATTTCTGGGAGCTGTTCATGTCGGCCGAGGAAGGCGATCGCTCAAAGAAGATTTTCGATGATCTCGGAACGAGCAATCTCCGCAGCGACTATGAGAGCGAGCTTGTCACGGCAGAAGGAGAACGGCGACGCGTCGCATGGTCAAATACGGTACTGCCAGGCGAGGATGCGGCGGAAGCGTGGGTCATCGCGACAGGAATCGACATCACCGAGCGAAAGCGAATGGAGGAGGCAATCCTCGACGTCAGTGCGCGGGAGCAGCGCCAGATCGGACAGGACCTTCATGACGGACTTGGACAGCACCTGACTGGAATCGCATTCATGAGCAAGGTGCTCCAACAAAAACTTTCATCAGGAAGCGCAAAGAATGAGGCGGCCGATGCCGCAAAGATCGTCAGGCTCGTGAACGAGGCGATCAACAAGACTCGCGAGCTGTCCCGCGGCCTCCTTCCGGTGGTCAGCGACGCGGATGGCCTGATGGGAGCGTTGAAGAGATGGGCCGCAGAAGTCGAAGACCTGTTCAATATCCAATGCGATTTTGTCTGCGTAGAACCCGTGTTGATCCCGGATGTAGGAACGGCCACACATCTATTTCACATCGCGCAGGAAGCCGTCAACAATGCCTTGCGGCACGCCGGTTCGCAGCGCATCGTCATAATGGTGGAACGACAGGAGGGTTTCGCAAATCTCACCATTGAAGACGATGGCGCGGGGATCCGCGGATCGAACGCCGCTCGACCGGGACTTGGTCTCCGCATAATGAGCTATCGCGCCAACATCATTGGTGGATCTCTTGAGGTGATCCCGGGAATTGCAGGTGGAACCGTCGTTCGGTGCCGATTTCCCTTAGCGGATATGGGGGCAGTTTGATGAGCAGTTTGCAAGCAGGTCAGCAGCAGACGAGGAAACGCAGGGTATTCCTTGTAGACGATCATCCGATTGTCCGTCAGGGGCTGACGCTGCTCATCGATCAGGAGCCGGAGCTCACCGTTTGCGGTGTTGCGGAAGACGCCGAGTCCGTTCCTGCATCCATTGCTGCGCTCGCCCCAGACATCGTCGTGCTGGACATCTCGCTCAAAGGGCCCGACGGGCTCGAGCTTCTCAAAACGATCCGTAGTGTGGATCAAACACTTCCCATTCTCGTCCTCTCCATGCACGACGAGACGATCTACGCGGAACGCGCTCTGCGTGCAGGAGCGAACGGCTACATAATGAAGCAGGAGGCCACCGACAAAGTGCTGGTGGCGATTCGCAGAATCTTGCGGAACGAAGTCTACGTGAGCGAACGGATCGCCAACGGTGTGCTTCAACAGATGGTTCTGCGACGTGCTCAGGCCCAACTCAGCTCCGTGTCGAGCCTGAGCGACAGGGAGCTCGAGGTTTTTCGTCTCATCGGATTCGGTCACGGCACGCGCGAGATCGCGGACGCGCTTCACCTGAGCATCAAGACAATCGAATCGTACCAGGCGCACATCAAGGAAAAACTCGGGATTGCGACTTCGCGCGCGCTGATGCAGCGCGCGATCGAATCGCGCCTGAGTGAGACGGCGTAGCGACGCGGCATAGGGGATTCCCCCATCCCCGGGATGGTATTATCCCGGCCCTCTAAAAAGTATTGATCCCGACTGGTGGCTCTACGCTCCCGGAGCGAGCCTACGAGACTCGCAAAAAGCTGACGGCCGCAAAAACGTGCGGTCCGGCAGCGAGGTGTCTCACAGTCCACCTCGAAGCTCCGCGGAGACTCCATGCCACAAGCAGTGCCGTACGGTCAAAAGACGCAGAGGCCATCGCCCGTTCCAGACATTCACATTCTCTGGCTTACAGCCGGACTCGGATGCGACGGAGATTCTGTTTCGATCACCGCAGCTACGCAGCCGAGCATTGAAGATGTCATCATGGGCGCGATACCGGGTCTCCCCAAAGTCCACCTGCATCACCCTGTTCTCGATCCTGAAGCAGGTGACGAATTCCTGAAGCCGTGGTATCAGGCGGTCGAAGGAAAGCTCGAGCCATTCGTGCTCGTCGTCGAAGGCTCGATACCAAACGAGAATCTCAGCGGCGAAGGCTACTGGGCAGCGATGGGAACCGACAACAAGACCGGCCAGCCAATCAAGACGACAACGTGGATCGATCGTCTCTCTCCGAAAGCGCTGGCCGTTGTTGCATGCGGGACTTGCGCGACATACGGCGGAATCCACGCGATGTCCGGCAATCCGACGGGCGCCATGGGAATGGCCGACTACCTCGGGTGGAACTGGAAGTCAAAAGCGGGACTTCCAATCGTGAATGTTCCAGGGTGCCCAGTGCAGCCGGACAACTTCATGGAGACTCTTCTCTACCTGTTGTATCAGGTGGCAGGACTCGCTCCGATGATTCCGCTCGACGACCAGCTGCGTCCGAAATGGTTATTCGGACAAACAGTGCACGATGGTTGCGACCGTGGCAGCTACTACGAGCAGGGCGAGTTCGCGACTGAATACGGATCTCCCAAATGTCTCGTGAAGCTTGGATGCTGGGGTCCGGCCGTGAACTGCAACGTGCCGAAGCGTGGGTGGATGGCCGGAATCGGTGGGTGTCCAAACGTCGGCGGAATCTGCATTGGCTGCACCATGCCCGGGTTCCCTGACAAGTTCATGCCGTTCATGGACGAGCCGCCCGGAGCAAAAGTGTCGGCGACTGCGATCAGCGTTTACGGCCGCACAGTTCGCGCACTTCGCTCTCTCACTCAGAAGACGTTGAATAAGGAACCGAAGTGGCGCCACAATCGGCCAGAGCTAACCACCGGCTATCACCCCAGGTCATGAGACCGCAAAGGAGCCAACACGGATGACAACGACTGCACCGATTATCGACAAGAGAAGCTCCAGCGGTTCACGGAAGCTCGTGGACATGAACTGGGATCCGATTACGAGAATCGTCGGAAGTCTCGGAATCTTCACAAAGATCGATTTCGAGAACCGCGAAGTAGCGGAGTGCTACAGCACCTCGTCGATCTTCCGCGGCTACAGCATCTTCATGAAGGGTAAGGACCCGCGCGACGCGCACTTCATCACGAGCCGCATCTGCGGCATTTGTGGGGACAACCACGCAACGTGCGCGATGTACGCGCAGAACATGGCGTTCGGCGTTCAGCCACCGCCGCTCGCTGAGTGGATCATCAACCTTGGCGAAGCGGCCGAGTACATGTTCGATCACAACATCTTCCAGGACAACCTGGTCGGCGTTGACTACTGCGAGCAGATGATCAAGGCGACGAATCCGAGCGTCTGGGACAAGGCGGTGAAGACCGAATCGCCGCACGCCAAGGAACACGGATATCGTACCATCGCCGACATCATGACGGCGCTCAATCCCTTCAGCGGCGAGTTCTACCGCGAGACGCTGCAGGTGAGTCGCTACACGCGCGAGATGTTCTGCCTGATGGAAGGACGTCACGTGCATCCGTCCACGCTATATCCGGGCGGAGTCGGGACTGTACCGACGGTGCAACTCTTCACCGACTACCTCGTGCGACTCGCGCGGTATGCGGAGTTCATGAAGAAGTGCGTGCCGCTCCATGATGATTTGTTCGACTTCATGTACGAAGCGCTGCCGGGATATGAGATGGTCGGATTTCGCCGCACGCTGCTCGGATGCTGGGGCTCGTTCAACGACCCCAACCATTGCGACTACACGTACAAGCGAATGGGAGAGTGGGGCGACAAGATGTTCGTCACGCCAGGCGTTGTCGTTGACGGCAAGCTCGTCACGCACAACCTTGTGGACATCAACCTCGGGATTCGCATTCTGCTCGGTCACTCGTTCTACGACGACTGGGATCAATCCGAGACATTTGTCGACAAGGATCCACTCGGCAATCCAGTCGATCGCCGTCATCCGTGGAATCAGACGACGATTCCCAGGCCGCAGAAGCGTGACTTCAACGACAAGTACAGCTGGACAATGTCACCGCGATGGTTCGACGGCAAAGATCATCTGGCGCTCGACACGGGCGGTGGACCGATCGCACGCTTCTGGGCGACGGCACTCGCTGGACTCGTGGACAATGGTTACGTGAAGGCAACCGGTCACAGCGTGAAGATGTATCTGCCCAAGACGGCGACGCTTGGGGAGGTGGAGTTCGAGTGGAAGATCCCGAAGTGGAGTAACGCGCTGGAGAGGAATCGTGCGCGCACCTACTTCCAGGTGTACGCGGCGTCATGCGCGTACTACTTCATCGAACAAGCGCTCAACGAACTGCACGCCGGCCGCACGAAGACCTGGAACGAGTTTACCGTTCCCGACGAAGCAATCGGTTGCGGATTCCATGAAGCCGTGCGAGGAGTGCTGTCGCACCACGTCGTGATTCGCGATGGAAAGATCGCCAACTACCATCCGTATCCGCCAACGCCGTGGAACGGAAGCGTGCGCGATATCTACGGAACACCCGGACCGTACGAAGACGCAATTCAGAACACGCCGATCTTCGAGGAGAATGGACCGGACAAGTTCAAGGGTATTGACATCATGCGCGCGGTTCGCAGCTTCGATCCGTGCTTGCCATGCGGCGTGCACATGTACCTAGGCAATGGAAAAACTCTCGAGCAACACCACGTGCCGATGTTCGGTGCGAACCCGTGACGCATGGGATGTGGTGAACGATGGCCACCACCACCAGGCGTTCGGAGCTCGAGGGCCGCATTGAGCATATCGACGAGATGGTGCAGCGACTGGAAGAGGCCGCCGACCCTGTAATCCGGGCGACGGCGAGAGAACTTGTCCAGTCGCTGATGGCCCTTCACGGTGCAGCTCTGGAGCGCATCGTGGAGGTGATTGAAGAACGAGGAACCACCGGTCAGGCAATGATGGACCAGCTCGGACGTGACGAGCTGGTCCGCAGTGTCCTGGTGCTGTATGAGCTTCACCCTGTCGATGTCGAGACACGGGTGAGGGAAGCGCTCGAGAAGTCGCGCCCGTATCTCAAATCACACGGCGGCAACGTCGAGCTTGTCGCAGTGGACGAAGGGGACGTCGTTCGTCTCCGGATGCGGGGGAGTTGTCACGGTTGCCCATCGTCGTCGCTAACGCTGAAAATGACGATTGAAGACGCAATTCGCGAAGCAGCTCCGGAGGTCACGGAGATAGTAATCGTCGACGCGGAGCCGAAGGAGTCAACGCGTCGTTCGCTTCCGCTGGCGGAGCTGGTTTCTGCAAATGGCAACGGACACGGCGCTGAAGTCGAGGCCGCCTGGGAAGAAGTGACGGACATGGAGCGGCTGGCAACGCCGGGATTACATGTCGTCTCAATGGCGGGACACGAAGTGTTGTTCTGTCGCCTCACGGAGTCGCTTTACGCCTACGACCAAAAATGCCCTGCGTGTGGAGGAGAGCTTGGTAACGCCCGACTTGTGGGGCGCCAGCTCACCTGCTCACAGTGCGGTGATTCTTACGACGTCGTGAAAGCGGGGCGCGGAATCAATCAGCCGGCGTATCATTTGCAGCCGTTCCCGCTCCTGGTTGAAGACGGACGCGGACGGGTCGCTTTGCCAATGACACGGGCAGCCGTGGGAGTCCAATAACATGGGATCACTCCAGCTATCCAGCGCATCGAGATCTTTCGGGCGCCTCAAGCAGCTCGCCGAGAAGCCGCGGGCTGTAGAGCGATGCGACATGTGCGGTCGCGACATTTCCGGCGAGCACGATCATCTGATGCAGCCCGCAGAGCGGCGATTGGTCTGCGTGTGCGGCGCCTGCGGCGTGCTGTTTAGCGGCGAGACAGGCACGAAATACCGGCGAGTTCCGAGACGCGTCAAATCTCTGGGTGATTTTCGGATGACCGACGGACAGTGGGAGGCGCTTCGGCTGCCAATCAATCTTGCGTTCTTCTTTCGCAGTACGCCGGCAGAACGAGTGGTGGCCGCTTACCCGAGTCCCGCTGGAGCCACCGAGTCGATGCTGTCACTGGATGCGTGGGAAGACATTGAGCGCGACAATCCGACCCTCCTGCAGATGGAGCCCGACGTTGAGGCGCTGCTTGTGAACCGTGTGGGCAGCTCGCGCAACGTTGGACCCGCTGAATACTTCCTTGTTCCCATCGATCGGTGCTACAAACTGGTTGGGTTGATCAGGACGAAGTGGACGGGCTTGTCCGGAGGTGGAGAAGTCTGGGGAGAAATCGCGCACTTCTTCGACGACCTTCGTGGTCATCCAGCCTCAGCCAACGGATCGGTGCATGCCTGATCTCGAGATCACCGTCGAAGGAGCGTCAGTTGTTTCGCACGCCGCTTCACCGGTGATCTCGTTTCGCCTGCGGGTCGTGAACACAGTCGCCGATGAAGTGATCGATGCAGTAGTCCTCCGCGCACAGCTTCAGCTCGAAGTAACCAGGCGAAAGTACTCGGCCGATGAGGAATCGGAGCTCCGCGATCTCTTCGGCTCGCCTGATAGATGGGGTCAAACGCTCCGGGCGATGCTGTGGACGCACGCCAGCGTGATCGTCCCGTCGTTCGTTGGAGAGACCCATGTTGAACTGCAGGTTCCGTGTACGTTCGATTTCAATGTTGCCGCGACGAAATACTTCCACGGTCTACAGGACGGCGAAGTGCCGGTCGCATTTTTGTTCAGTGGAAGCATTTTCTACGAAGACAACGACGGCGCTCTCAAGGTTCTGCCAGTGTCATGGGAGAAGGAAGCGAAATTCCGCCTTCCGGTGGCCACATGGCGCGAGCTGATGGACACGTACTACCCTAACGTCGCATGGCTCAACCTGCGTCGCGACGTGTTCGAGCGGCTCTATCGTTACAAGGTTGAGCGGGGAATTCCCACCTGGGAACAGGCGATCGAAAGCATTCTTGCGCAAACCGACGCTGTGGTGCTCTCGTGAGCGAAGATCTCGTCGATCGAATCGCGGATGCGTTGCTGTTCGAGGGATACATGCTATACCCCTATCGGCCGACGGCCGTGAAGAACCGGCAACGGTTCAACTTCGGCGTGATTTATCCGCTGGAAGCTGCCGCAACCGAGGGACCTGACGCCCACCTTATGCAGACCGAGTGTCTCGTCGAAGGAAGCTCGCTCACAACGATTGAGATAAGAGTGCGTTTTCTCCATCTCATCCAGCGCACGTTTAGTGAAGAGGGAAACGACCCGCCGTGGCAGGAAGCGGTGGAGCGGTCCGTTTCCGTTCCAGCGACAGAGATCGGCGAACTGCTTGTGACTCCAAAAGAAGTTGCTATCAGCTACGACGCTGGCGAAACCCGCGAACCTGTCCCAAACACCACCGGCCGGATTGGTGTCGTGGTCCGGCGACAGCACGCCCTCGAAGCGAATCTGGAGATATCTGCGACTGAAGCGCGTCCAGGATTTTTCCGGATTCGGGTTCAGATCAGGAACGCAGCATTGCTTGGTAAGAACGATTTGAATCGTGACGACTTGCTACTCCGATCGCTCGTCTCCACGCATACGATTCTCTCCGTGACGAATGGTGAGTTCATCTCGCTTCTCGACCCGCCGCTGGAACAGCGCGAAATAGCAGCGGCCTGTCATGGAGTTCGCAGCTGGCCGGTGCTGGTCGGCGAGAAGGGCCACCGCGACACGATGCTATCATCGCCAATCATCATCTATGACTATCCGCTGATCGCGGTAGAGAGCGCCGGCGATCTGTTCGATGGTACTGAGATTGATGAGATATTGTCGCTGCGCATCCTCACCATGACGGACGAAGAGAAGGATGAGATGCGGCGGTCGGACGAGCGAGGGCGAGTGCTTCTCGAGAGAACCGAACGACTGAACGGCGAACAGTTCATGCGAATGCACGGGACGATGCGGGGAATTCAGTGACGATCAATCCGCTGGCGGAGAACAACTGGGAGACGCTCGAAGGGAGAGCGCAGATCGGAGAGCTGCAGATCGACGGCCGGCGGATTCGCGCGGGCGATCGAGTGCGTCTAGCGCCAAAGCCGCGCGGAGATGTGTTCGATCTCGCATTGGCCGGACAGGTGGCCAGTGTGCAGTCGATCGAGCAGGACTTCGAGGGAAAATTCTACGTCGCGGTGGTAGTTGACGAAGATCCCGGCCGCACGATCGGTCCAAAGGGAGTCGGGCATCGCTTTTTTTTCTCCCCTGAGGAGATCGAGTGGCTGGCCACGGGTGACGACACGTCAACGTCCGACGCCCCGCCGCTCGACATCCTCGTAGCCGGTATCGGCAACATTTTCCTCGGCGACGACGGATTCGGAGTGGAAGTCGTGCAGCGCCTCGCGCGGAGAAAGCTACCGCCAGGAGTACGCGTAATTGACTTCGGGATCCGCGGATACGATCTCGCCTACGCGATCGTCGCCGCTCCGGATCACACGATACTCGTGGATGCCTGTCCCCGAAGCCAGTCGCCTGGCACGGTGTTCGTGCTAGAGCCGGATCTCGATTCTCTCAATTCCGACGAAAGCATGCCGGCTGTGCTCGACGCGCACGACATGAATCCAATGCACGTGCTAAAACTGGCGCGATCACTAGGGGCCGAGCTTCGGAACGTGCTTGTTGTTGGATGTGAGCCGGCCAGTCTCGGCCCTCCAGAAGGTTACATGGGGTTGAGTGGGCCGGTCGAAGCAGCAGTCGATCTCGCAGTGACACAGATTGAATCGCTCGTCGCGCGACTAGTGAGCGAAAACGAAGTACCACATCCGGCGCCGACGCGCTGAGGAGAAGAAAATGCCAAACCGTACCGACATCACCGCCGACGGCGAAGGATTCGACAAGGACACGATGGCTCTGGTGGGCGGGCTGGCGCTCGTTGTGTTCGGTGCCGGCCTGATTATTTCGAGCAGGTCGATCAGACGGTTCACGGGGAACGTGCGGCCCGGCGAGTTGCTCGAGGCAGCGATTCCGGATTTCGAGCGCTACATGAAGTTGCGGGCGATGTGACTGACGACGCGAAGCCCGAGGCGGACTCGGCGGGGGGAGGGATCGTCCGGTTTGTCGTGGAGCAGCGCGTCAGCAGGTTCACCGTGCAGGCATTCGCTGGAGGGGTGCTCTCCGCCATCGGGCACGATCCGGCCTTTGTCGCCCGGGACTACATCGGTGAGATCCAGTGCAACCCAGAAACGGGCGAAGGCGCTTCGCTGAAGTTGTCGATCAAGGCGGCGTCACTGCAGCTCAATGACGACATGAGTAGCAAGGACAAGAAGACGATCGAGGAAACGATACAGACCGAAGTCCTCGAGAGCGCGAAGTTTCCGGACATCGTTTACGAAGCGACGGCCGCGGACACTACCGTAAAGAAAACCGGAGACGGGTCGTTCGACGTAACGCTGAATGGAAGCCTCACGCTGCACGGAGCAACGCGGAAGCTTCCGATCAGTGCAAAGGTCAATGCGGGCCCGCAGATGTTGAAGACATTCGGTGAATTTGCAATCCGGCAGTCCGAGTACCATATCAAGCCGGTCAGCGTCGCTGGTGGATCGCTGAAAGTAAAGGACGAGCTCAAGTGCGTGTTCGATCTCGTGGCGCGACCTGCGACGAACTGATATCACCCTAACGGGAAAGTCCCAATGTGCCTGGCAATACCCGGAAAGATCGTACAGCTGATTGATGATCCGCCACACCTGGCGATGGTCGATGTCATGGGAGTGCGGAGGCGGGTCGATCTGGGCTTGCTTCAGGAGGAAAGTCCTGCCATAAATGACTGGGTTCTCATTCATGTGGGCTTCGCGATGAGCAAGATCAGCGAAGATGGCGCGCACGAGCAGCTTCAAATGCTCAAGATGCTCGGCGAGGACATGGCGGCGATGGAGGAAGTGACCGGCTACGGCCTCGTCGGAGGCCCGGGAGAAGTGTCGTGAAATTCGTTGATGAGTTCCGTGATCCAAATGTCATCATTCAGGCAAGCGAAGAGATTCGCCGCTTGGCTGATGACGGCCGGCACTACCGGATCATGGAAGTTTGCGGCGGTCACACGCACGCCATCTACCGCTTCGGCCTCAAGGACCTGCTGCCCGACAATGTCGAGCTGATTCACGGACCTGGTTGTCCCGTCTGCGTACTTCCGATGGGCCGGATCGACGACGGTTTGAAGCTCGCCAAGCAGCCCAATATGATTTTTGCGGCGTTCGGCGACATGATGCGCGTTCCCGGCGCTCACGGCAGCCCTCTCGAGCAGAAAGCGAAAGGCCTAGACGTCCGAATTGTCTACTCGCCCTCCGACGCGTTGAAGCTCGCACGCATGAATCCGGACAAGCACGTGTTGTTCTTCGCCATCGGATTCGAGACGACGGCGCCATCAACCGCTTTGACACTGATGCGCGCGAAAGCCGAAGGCATCCGCAACTTTTCTGTTTTCTGCAATCACGTGACAATCATTCCGGCGATTCGCGCGATTCTCGACTCACCGGACATGCGAATCGATGGATTCATCGGGCCGGGGCACGTATCGACGGTGATCGGATGCCGCCCGTACGAGTGGATCGCGCACGACGAAAAGAAGCCGATTGTCGTCTCGGGCTTCGAGCCGATAGATCTTCTTCAGTCGATCATAATGCTGCTTCGGCAGCTAAAGGCAGGCATGTCGATCGTCGAGAACCAATACCAGCGTGTCGTGCCGTGGGAAGGCAACAAGGCGGCGCTCAAGGCAATGGCAGAAGTTTTTCAGCTTCGACCCTACTTCGAGTGGCGCGGCCTTGGCTTCATTTCCCAGTCGGCACTGAGTATCCGGAAAAATTATTCCGAGTGGGACTCGGAAGCGCTGTTCGAAGTTGCGGGCGTTCGCGTGACGGATCCCAAGGCGGCGCAGTGCGGCGAAGTCCTCAAGGGAGTGCTGAAACCGCATCAATGCAAGCTCTTTGGCCGTGAGTGCACGCCGGAGCGTCCGGTCGGCGCACTGATGGTGTCGTCGGAAGGATCATGCGCAGCATACTTCAACTACGAACATCGGAAGGCCGCGTCGCTGAGCAGAGCGACGGCAACGGTCTGAACGGCGACGCGTCGCTGAACGGCCGCGCGCCCAAGGTCCGATTCCGTGAGCCGCAGATCGAGATGGCTCACGGGGCCGGAGGCAAAGCCACGCGGCGCCTCATCGACGGATTGTTCGTGCCCCTCCTCTATGAAGCCGGAACTTCAGATCTCGGGGATGCCGCGCAGGTCAACATCGACGGTACACGGATAGCCCTCACTACCGATGGCTTTGTCGTAACACCGCTCGAGTTTCCCGGCGGATCGATTGGGGAGCTGGCGGTGAATGGTACGGTCAATGATCTCGCGGTCGCAGGTGCGAGAGCTGTATCGCTGGTCGTCTCGTTTGTTCTCGAGTCAGGCCTCAAGTCGGAGGTGCTCGAGCGCGAAGTGCGCGCGATGTCCGCCGCTGCGCGTGTTGCCGGTGTGACAATTGTCGGCGGCGACACCAAGGTAGTCGAGCACGGCAAGACTGATCAGATGTACATAACTACCACGGGAGTCGGGCGCTTCATCCCTGGTATCAAGCTGAATTCCAGGTCCGTCAGAATCGGTGACCGGATTCTTTTGTCCGGACCGATAGGCGATCACGGCATTACGATTCTGCTCGCCCGCGGAGAGTTAGATCTCGAGGCTACGTTGAGCTCGGACACACGCTCGGTGCTGCCGATGGTCGAGGCCCTTGCAGCAGCCGTAGGTCCATCTATTCGATGGATGCGCGATCCAACGCGCGGTGGCGTTGCAACGACACTCAACGAGCTCGCGCTCGACTGCGGGTCAGCGGTGCACTTGGCCGAAGAGGCGATACCTGTTCGCGACGAAGTGCGAGGAGCCTGCGAGCTGCTTGGTCTCGATCCTCTCCACATCGCGAACGAGGGCCAATTTCTCGCGGTCATCGCGGCCGAGGACGCCGATGCGGCTCTCGCTGCGGTGCGCGCGGTTCCAGGCGGCGAGGAAGCCGTGTTGATCGGTGACATACAGGACCAACCAGCAACCGCAGTTCTGGTCACGACGCTGTATGGCGGCAGCCGGATCGTTGACATGCTCGTCGGTGACCCATTGCCGCGAATCTGCTGAGGATGACTGCGCTGAGAAGCAATCCACTCGCCGTTGCCGTCGAACAGCGCCTGCTTGAACGCAACCCGTTGTTCCTGAAATTCTTCGCTCGCGAGGCGCCGCGTCTGGCTGAAGCATGCCGAGAGATGTCGCGTCGATTTCTTGCCGGCGGCCGACTTCTGGCATTTGGTCGCGGCTCGTACGTCACCGATGCACAGCATGTATCGGTGGAGTTCGTCCATCCGGTCATTGTCGGCAAGCGCGCTCTCCCCGCGCTCGATCTATCTGCTCATTTCCGCCCGTGGCTCGAGACGATTCTGCGTCCCGATGACATGGTGATGGGATTCGGACCTCCGGGCGGCGACGAGGAAGTTCTTTCCGCGCTTGCCTGGGCGCATGAACGAGGGGCGATGACGTTTGCTCTTCCGGGTGCCACCGACACAATCGCCTCATACGCGGTCACCGACACTACGTCAGACCCATTCATGCACCAGGAGCTCATCGAGCTTCTGTACCATACCCTGTGGGAGACCGTACACGTTTTTTTTGAGCACCGCGAACTGGGGCACGAAGTCGGCGCCGCTGGGTTTCTCTATCCGTTCCTCGGCAACGAGAAACTTGAGACTCCCGACTTGCTCAGCGACGTGGCCAGTTCGATACTGATGAAGGCCGCAGATGACGCGGAGTTGAGAGCGCGAGTGGCTGCCGAAGAGTCCGAGAACATTTCCGAAGCGGTTGCCGCGATCCAAGAACGCGTCGCGGCCGGCGGCAAGCTCATCATCTTCGGAAACGGCGGCTCTGCAACCGACGCCAACGACTGGGCACTCGACTCCATCGACCCGCCGCCGGGTTTTCGGCCAGTACCAGCGATATCGCTTTCGATGGAAGCCGCAAACGTCACTGCAATCGCAAACGATGTCGGAACCGACGTGATCTTCCTGAGGCAGTTGATTGCGCACGCGGAGCCCGGTGATGTGGCAATTGCGATATCAACGAGTGGCGGCTCGCGCAACGTCATCGCCGCACTGGAGGAAGCGGCGAAGCGAAAACTGCTCACGTTTGCATTGCTCGGTTACGACGGTGGCGAGATCAAGCGTCGTGCGCTCGCGGATCATTTCGCAGTTGTTCAGTCCGATTACATCCCGCGAATCCAGGAAGTGCAGGCATCCATCTATCACGTGATGTGCGAGAGCATGGAGGCACTCAACCATGGCGACTTTTGAGCTTTTCGGTACTTCCACGTGCCAGTACACCCTCGAGCTCCGCGAGTGGCTGGAAATTCGCCGAGCGGACTTTGAGGAGTATGACGTCGAAGCAGATGCCGGCGCGCGTGAGCGATTGCGGGAATATGTCGGAGCACAGCGCACCGTGCCCGTGCTCGTCGAGGATGGCAAGGTTGTGCAGATCGGGTGGCAGGGGCGCGGATGCGTGATCGGCGAGTAGGGGCTCAGTGACGAGCGCCTGTTCCGTCCGGATTCGCGGCGTCGTACAGGGCGTCGGATTTCGCCCCTTCGTCTATCGCCTCGCGCGCGAGAACGCACTCGCGGGATGGGTGCTTAACGAAGGCGATGGAGTGGAGATTCATCTCGAGGGAGCGCCCGAACGCCTCCGCGCTTTTGTAAAGGAGCTCAGTGCGCAGGCGCCACTCGCGTCGTCTATTGCGGCAATCGAAGTTGAAAGTGCCGCTCGCACCGGACTCACTGATTTCGCGATACGTGAAAGCATTCGCGGCGCTACGCCCACTGCGCGGATTTCTCCAGATCTCCCGGTATGCCAGCGCTGCCAGGGTGAGCTGTTCGACGAACGCGACCCACGGTTCTCCTATCCATACATCAACTGCACCGACTGTGGACCGCGCTACTCGATCATTCGCTCCCTTCCATACGACAGGGAAGCGACAACCATGGCCGATTGGGCGATGGACGCGAAGTGTGCCGCAGAGTATCACGATCCGTCGAGCCGTCGCTTTCACGCGCAACCAACAGCGTGTGACGCATGCGGGCCCGGCTACTATCTGTCGATAGGAGGAGACGGCGCGCACGTTGTTCCGGACCCAATTGGCGAAGCCGCCTCACTTCTGTGTCTCGGAAAGATTCTCGCCATCAAGGGATTGGGCGGCTACCACCTTGCATGCGACGCTCGCAACTTGGAAGCTGTTCGACTGCTGAGAGAGCGAAAATACCGCAAGGAAAAACCCTTCGCGGTAATGACTCGTGACATCGAGACAGCCCGGTCGCTCGCGACGATCTCTCCCGAAGCTGCGATCCTGTTGGCGAGCATTGCGCGGCCGATCGTGCTCGCGCCGGCAATCGTCAAGCTCGACAGCGTGGCTCCGGGCAATGATTCAATCGGAATCATGCTTCCATACACCCCGTTGCATTACCTTCTGTTCGCCAACGGCGCGCCGGATGCGCTCGTGATGACCAGCGGCAACCGATCCAGCGAGCCAATCTCCTACGAGGATGACGACGCAATCAGTCGCCTCGATGGAATCGCCGATGCGTTTCTCATCGGCGAGCGCCCGATTGCCCGCCGGGTGGAAGACTCCGTCGCGCGTGTTGGGGCAATGGGACCCGTCATCCTGAGACGGAGTCGCGGTTACGCACCTGGCGCCGTGACGACACTTCCCGTCACGAAACCGATTCTCGCCGTCGGCGCAGACTTGAAGAGCGCTGTCACTCTCGTCGTCGACGGACAGGCTTTCGTGAGCC